>JANNKG010000508.1:0-3180 GCA_031396185.1 Burkholderiales bacterium
GTGTCGCCCACCAGGTACTCGAAGTTGTCGGTGCCGACCCATACCCCGGCCCGCCCGATCTTGGTGTCGGTGAAGCCCAGCCACGTCCCCAGTCCCAGCGGATAGGTGAGGAACACCAGCAACAGCACTCCCGCGGGCAGCATGAAGAGCAGCCCGAGGAAGTGCCGGTTGTTGAGGAGCTTGCGCATTGGAGATCGGGCCCCAATTACACCCTGTAGTACCTTTCCGCGCGCTTCTGTGCCCGTTCCGCGGCTTCCTTCGGCGACTTGGAGCCGCTCGCGGCTTCGGCCACCATGTTGACCACGATGAAGTCCGCCATCGACTGCGCCGACGAATAGCCCATCGTGCCGCTGTTGCCGTGCGGCAACATGATCTTCATGGCGTCGCGGTAGGGCATGTGCTTCGGGTCCACGGTCCAGATGGGATTGGACTCGTAGGCCTTGAGCGGGTGCGTCACGTAGCCGATCGCGGCCTGCTGCCACGGCTCGTACTGCTCCTTCTCCATCATGAAGGCGAGGTAGGCCTTGGCCGCGTTGGGGAACTTGGTGTATTTGAAGATCATCTGGTTGAAGAAAAGGTTCAGCTCCGTGGGCTTGCCCACAGGCCCGATCGGCATGTTCGCGTGCTGGATGTCGCCGGCCATCTCCTTCAGCTTCGCATCGGGCGACGTCTTGGCGGCGTAGTAGACCGAGATGCCGTTGCAGGTGATGCTGATCTGCCCATCGAGGAACGCCTTGTTGTTGTTGGGATCGAGCCACGACAGCGTGCCGGGCACGAACGTGTCGTAGAGCTGCTTCGAGTACTCCAGCGCCTTGATGGTCTCGGGGCTGTTGATGACGACATTGTTCTTCTCGTCGACCAGGCGCCCGCCGAAGGCCCAGATGAGCCAGTGCGTCCAGACGTTGCCGTCGCCCGTGGCGTTGCCGAGGGCGAATCCCGCGGGGGTATTCTTGGCTTTCATCGCCTTGCAGAGCTCGAGGAATCCCGCGGTGTCCTTCGGGAAGGTCGAGAATCCGGCCGCCTTCACGTGGCTTTCGCGATAGACCAGGGCATTGCCGGCGGCGCCCAGCGGCAGCGCGATCCATTTGTTGCCGCGCTTCAGGTACTTCTCGCAAACCTCGTACCAGCCGCCGTACTTCCCGCCGAGATAGTTGGCGAGGTCGGTGACATCCAGGAGCTTGTCGGGATACAGGTTGGGGTCGTCGAAGGTGGACAGGATGATGTCGGGGCCCGAGCCCACGTTCGCCGCCACCGCTGCCTTGGGCCGCACGTCCTCCCAGCCCTCGTTGTCCACCCGCACCTCCACGCCCGTCTTGGCCGTGAACTTCTTGGTGTTGGTCATCCACATGTCTTCGTCGCCCGCGACGAAGCGCTTCCAGCGGAGCACGCGCAACTTGGCGCCCTTCTCCGGAACCCATTTGCCCTGCGCGAACGCGTCCTGCGACAACATCGTGCCGCCGACACCCAGCGACCCCGCCGCCGCCGCGCCGGCGGTCGACTTCAGGAAATCGCGTCTTGAAAATTTCGACATGTCCATCCTCCTTTTAAGGTTTCATTTGCCTCAACGACTTCCCCGACTCTGCATCAAACAAGTGCGCGCGCTCGCTGTCCGGGAGCAGCCGGACCACATCGCCCGCGTGGAACTCGTGGCGCTCGCGGAACACCGCGGTCACCTCGCTATCGCCGATCTTACTGAACACCTGGGTATCGGCGCCCGTGGGCTCGACCACGACCACCGTGGCGGGAAGCCCCGCGCCGTCCTTGACCAGCGTGAGGTGCTCGGGGCGGGTACCCAGGATCACTGTCTGTCCGTCGGTCCCGGCGCTGCCGTTCAGCGGCAGGCTCATGCCGCCCGGCATCTCCAGGCGCGCGCCCACCGCGTCGCGGCGCAGCACGCCGCGCAGGAAATTCATCGCCGGCGAGCCGATGAAGCCCGCCACGAAGAGGTTGGCGGGATTGTCGTAGAGCTCGAGCGGCTTGCCCTGCTGCTCGACGATGCCGTCGCGCATCACGACGATCTTGTCGCCCATGGTCATCGCCTCGATCTGGTCGTGGGTCACGTAGACCGAGGTGGTCTTCAGGCGCTGGTGGAGCTCCTTCAATTCGGTGCGCATCGCCACGCGCAGCTTGGCGTCGAGGTTGGACAGCGGCTCGTCAAATAGGAACACCTGCGGGTCGCGCACGATGCAGCGGCCCATCGCCACCCGCTGGCGCTGCCCGCCGGAGAGCTGGCGCGGATAGCGGTCGAGCAGCTCCGTGAGGCCGAGAATGGCCGCCGCCTTGTTCACCCGCTCGTCCACCTCGCTCCTCGGACGCTTGGCGAGCAACAGGCTGAAGGCCATGTTGTCGCGAACCTTCATGTGCGGGTAGAGCGCGTAGTTCTGGAACACCATCGCGATGTCGCGCTCCTTCGGCTGCATGTTGTTGACGACTTTGCCGCCGATGGCGATCTCGCCGCTGCCGATCTCCTCCAGGCCTGCGATCATGCGCAGCAGCGTTGACTTGCCGCAACCCGAGGGCCCGACCAGCACCGCGAACTCGCCGTCGTCGATCTCGACGTCGACCCCGCGGATCACGTGGGTGCCGCCGAAGTGCTTGTGGACGTTACGGATGTGGACCGAGGCCATTATTTGCTCTTTCCTTCGACAACCACGTATCGCGGCCGGCCAGTGGTGGCCCAGTCGATGAGATTCTGCGCAGCTTTGCGCCGGAGCTCGCGCTCGCCTTCGACGGAGTAGAACGCCGCGTGGGGTGTCAGCAGCACGCGGGGGTGGCGAAGGATGGGATGATCCGCCTCTGGCGGCTCCTTGGGAAGCACGTCGAGCCCCGCCCCGTCGAGGCGCCCCGAATCCACCGCGGCCAGCACGTCGTCCACGACCACCACGGCCCCGCGCGAAGTGTTCACCAGGTAGGAGCCCTTCTTCATGAGCGAGAGGAGGCGCGCGTCCACCAGGCCGCGCGTCTCGTCGTTGAGCGGCACGTGCAGCGAGACGATGTCGGCCTTGCGAAACAATTCCTCCTTGGAGACGCGCTCGACGTAGGCCGGGAAGTCGCCGTCGATGAGGTACGGATCGCAGGCGATGACCGGGCCGAACACGTTGCGCGCCACGTACGACATGCGCTTGCCGATGCGCCCGAGGCCCAGGATCCCGAGCGTCATCTCGGAGGCGCGCGCCAGCC
>JANNKG010000515.1:0-3453 GCA_031396185.1 Burkholderiales bacterium
TTCGTTTTTCGGTGACTCGTTCGTCTACATCCTCTTCGACGACGGCACCGATCCCTACTGGGCACGCTCGCGCGTCCTCGAGTACCTGAACCAGGTGCAGGCGCGCCTGCCGGCACAGGCCAAGCCGGCGCTGGGCCCCGACGCGACCGGGGTCGGCTGGGTGTACGAATACGCGCTCGTCGACCGCAGCGGCCGCATGGACCTGTCGCAACTGCGCGCGCTGCAGGACTGGTTCCTCAAGTACGAACTGAAGGCGGTCGCCAACGTGTCCGAGGTCGCGAGCGTGGGCGGCATGGTGCGCCAATACCAGGTCGTCCTCGACCCCGCGAGGCTCCGCGCATACAACATTCCCCACGGCAAGGTGGTCGAGGCGATCCAGCGCGCCAACCAGGAAACCGGCGGCTCGGTGCTCGAGCTGGGCGAGGCGGAGTACATGGTCCGCGCGTCCGGGTATCTGAAGACGCTGGACGATTTCCGCAAGATCCCGCTCACCACCACCGACGCCGGCGTCTCGGTGCGCCTGGGCGACGTGGCGCGCATCCAGGTGGGCCCGGAGATGCGCCGCGGCATCGCGGAGCTGAACGGCGAGGGCGAGGTGGCCGGGGGCGTCATCGTGATGCGCTCGGGCAAGAACGCGCTCGAGACCATCGATGCCGTGAAGGCGAAGCTCGAGATGCTCAAGCCGGGACTGCCGCCGGGCGTGGAGATCGTCCCCGTCTACGATCGCTCGAACCTCATCAAGCGCGCGGTTCGCAACCTCGGGGAAAAGCTCCTCGAGGAGTTCATCGTGGTGGCGGTGGTGTGCCTGGCCTTCCTCTTCCACCTGCGCTCGGCGTTCGTGGCGATCGTCTCGCTGCCGCTCGGCATCCTCGCGGCCTTCATCGTCATGTACTACCAGGGGGTGAACGCCAACATCATGTCGCTGGGCGGCATCGCGATCGCGGTGGGGGCGATGGTGGACGCGGCGGTGGTGATGATCGAGAACGCGCACAAGCATATCGAGGCCTGGAACCACGCGCACCCCGGTGAGCGGCTGCAGGGAGAGGCGCACTGGCAAGTGATCGGGGACGCCGCGGCGCAGGTCGGCCCCGCGCTGTTCTTCTCGCTGCTCATCATCGTGCTGTCGTTCGTGCCGGTGTTTACGCTCGAGGCGCAGGAAGGTCGCCTCTTCGCGCCGCTCGCCTACACCAAGACCTACGCGATGGCCGCCGCCGCCGGCCTCGCGGTCACGCTCATCCCGGTGCTCATGGGGTATCTGATTCGCGGGCGCATCCCCGAGGAGCAGAAGAACCCCATCAATCGAATCCTCATTGCGGGCTACCGGCCACTGCTCGAAGGGGTGCTGCGCCATCCCAAGATCACGCTGGTCGTCGCGGTGGTGGTGGCCCTCGTCTCCGTGTGGCCCGCGAGCCGCCTCGGCGGGGAGTTCCTGCCGCCCCTCGACGAAGGTGACCTGCTCTACATGCCGACCGCGCTCCCCGGGCTCTCCGCCGGCAAGGCGTCGGAGCTGCTGCAGCAGACCGATCGTCTCATCAGGACGGTGCCCGAGGTGTTGAGCGTCTTCGGCAAATCGGGGCGCGCCGAGACCGCGACCGATCCCGCGCCGATCGAGATGTTCGAGACGACGATCCAGTTCAAGCCCCGCAGCGAATGGCGCGCGGGCATGACCACCGAGAAGCTGGTCGAGGAGCTCGACCGGATCGTGAAGGTGCCGGGCCTGGCCAACATCTGGGTGCCGCCCATCCGCAACCGCATCGACATGCTCGCTACCGGCATCAAGAGCCCCGTGGGGGTGAAGGTTTCGGGGCCGAGCCTGGGCGATATCGATCGCGTGGCGGGCGAGATCGAGCGCGTGGTAAAGAAAGTGGACGGCGTGTCATCGGCGCTTGCCGAGCGGCTCGCGGGCGGGCGCTACGTGGATGTCCAGATCGACCGCGACCGCGCCGCGCGCTACGGGCTCAACATCGCTGACGTGCAGAGCATCATCTCGGCGGCGATTGGCGGGGAGAACGTGGGCGAGACGGTGGAGGGCCTGCAGCGCTTCCCGATCAGCGTGCGTTATCCGCGGGAAGTGCGCGATTCGATCGAGGAGCTGCGCCGGTTACCGGTGCTCACCGAGCGCGGCGCGCAGATCAGCCTCGGGGATCTCGCCGAGATCCGCATCGCCGACGGGCCGCCGATGCTCCGTAGCGAGAACGGGCGCCTCTCCGGGTGGATCTACGTGGACATCCGCGGGCGCGACCTCGCGGGGGCGGTGCGCGACATGCAGAAGGCGGTGGCGGCCGAGGTGAAACTTCCCGCCGGCTACTCCGTCTCGTGGTCGGGGCAGTTCGAGTACCTCGAGCGCGCCACCGCGAAATTGAAGATCGTCGTGCCCGCCACGCTCGCGATCATCTTCGTGCTGCTCTATCTCACGTTCAAGCGCTTCGACGAGGCGGCGCTGATCCTCGCGACGATGCCGTTCGCGCTTGCGGGTGGGGTATGGCTGCTGTGGATGCTCGAACACAACTTGTCAGTTGCGAGCGGCGTGGGCTTCATCGCGCTGGCGGGTGTCGCGGCGGAGTTCGGCGTGATCATGCTGATTTATCTCAAGCACGCTTGGGAGGACCGCGTCCGGGCGGGGGCTACCAGCGAGGCCGACCTGCTCGACGCGATCCGCGAGGGCGCGGTGCTGCGCGTTCGGCCCAAGGCCATGACGGTGGCGGTGATCATCGCGGGCCTGCTGCCGATCATGGTCGGCTCGGGCACCGGTTCCGAGATCATGCAGCGCATCGCGGCACCGATGGTCGGCGGCATGATCACGGCACCGCTGCTGTCGATGTTCGTGATTCCCGCCGCCTACCTGCTGCTCAGGCGCCGCGAGATTCGCGCCGCCCTCCGGGCTCCCTCTCCTGCTCCCTCTCCCCCGGGCGTCCATGGAGTGGAACGTGGCGTGGGAGAGGGTCGAGGAGCGGGTCCATTCAACGAAGCGAAAGGAAAAACATGAAACGACGTGAATTCATCGTGGCGATCGCCTTTGCGGCGCTCGCTCCCGCCGCCGTTGCGCAACAGAAGACCCTGGTCGAGGTATGGCACTCGCCCACCTGCGGATGTTGCGGAAACTGGGTCAAACACCTGCAGGCGAACGGATTCGCGACCCAGGTGAACAAGGTCTCGGACACGTCCGGGATGCGTCGCTCGCTGGGCATCCCCGAACACCTCGGCTCCTGCCACACCGCGAAGGTCGGGGGTTATGCCATCGAGGGGCATGTCCCGGCCGCGGACATCCGCCGGCTGCTCGCCGAGCGTCCGACAGCGCGTGGGCTCACCGCGCCCGGCATGCCCGCGGGATCGCCGGGCATGGACGTTCCGAACTCGCCTCCGTACGACGTGCTCCTGGTGGGCAACGACGAGAGCACGACTTTGTTCGCGCGCCATGTCCCGCGCTGACCGGCTGGCGAAGGCGGTGACGCA
>JANNKG010000542.1:0-14480 GCA_031396185.1 Burkholderiales bacterium
CGGCGAAGAAGGCAAGGGGTTCGAATACATCCTCCACGGCTTCAATCCGGAACGTGTGCTCGTTGCGGCCGAGGCGGTCGGCCTTGGCCGTGCCGCGCTCGCGCGCGCGACACGGTACGCAGGCGAGCGCATCGTGTTCGATCGCCCGATCGGCAAGAACCAGGCGATCCAGCATCCGCTCGCCAAGGCATGGGCCGAGCTCGAAGCGGCCGACCTGATGACATTCAAGGCGGCCGCCCTGTATGACGCCGGCAAGTCCTGCGGCGCGGAAGCCAATGCCGCGAAGTATCTCGCCGGTGAAGCGGGTTTTCGCGCCTGCGAAACGGCTGTGCTCACACATGGCGGCATGGGCTACGCCAAGGAATTCCACGTCGAGCGGCTGATGCGGGAAGCGATGATCGCGCGCATCGCGCCGGTGAGCAGGGAGATGATCCTGTCGTTCATCGCGGAGCGGGTGCTGGGGTTGCCTCGGTCGTACTGACGCTCGGGCGTCGGGCATTCACCGCAATGGACGCAAAGGACGCAAAGGAATTCGTCCGAATAAAACTTAACCCGCCCGATCGCGCTGAGCACGTCGAAGGGCCGTTCGCAGGTGCGGGCTTCGACAGGCTCAGTCCGAACGTAAGCTTTGATACC
Source organism: Burkholderiales bacterium (assembly GCA_031396185.1). Classification (GTDB taxonomy): domain Bacteria; phylum Pseudomonadota; class Gammaproteobacteria; order Burkholderiales; family Usitatibacteraceae; genus Usitatibacter. Next base: position 637 of record JANNKG010000542.1, read on the forward strand.
GATTGGTTTTACCGAACGGTACCTCTAAAATTCAAATTTTCCGTCATTCCCGCGAAGGCGGGAATCCAGAGGCTATTGACTCATCGGGCATTCCAAAAAGCCTAGATTCCCGCCTTCGCGGGAAGGACGAATTTTTAGAGGCGCCCCGAAGTCTCACCGTTCATGGTCTCTCGGCCTTTACCTTCGCGTCCCTTGCGTCCTTTGCGTTTCAATTGAGAGGTGTTCTAGAGCGGACTCCTTACGACCCGCCGCCCCCGGTAGAATGTCGGACTTTCGACCCAGGATCCCCGCCATGCCACGCATCAGTCACCGTACCGCCGAGCTCGGAACCGAGAACGCCTTTGTTGTGCTCGCCGAGGTGAACGAGCTTGCGCGTCGGGGCAAGGACATCATTTCCTTTTGCATCGGCCAGCCTGACTTCCATACGCCGACGCATATCCAGGACGCAGCGGTCAAAGCGATCCGCGAGGGGCGTCACGGCTATACGCCATCGGCTGGTATCAACGAGCTGCGAGAGGCAGCGGCCAAGTACATGGGATCGATGCGCGGCCTCAAGATTTCGCCCGAAGACGTCGTCATCGGTGGTGGCGCCAAGCCCTTTATCGCCTATACGATCCTCACCACCACCGATGCGGGCAAGGGCGACGAGGTCATCTATCCGAATCCGGGTTTCCCGATCTACGAGTCCCAGATTCTCGCGTGCGGTGCGGTGCCTGTTCCGCTGGCGCTGCGTGAGTCGCGCAACTTTGCGTTCGATCCGGCCGACCTCGAAGCGCGCATAACGTCAAAAACGAAACTCCTGATCCTCAACTCGCCGCACAATCCAACCGGCGGGATTCTCACCAAGCGCGACCTCGAAGATATTGCCGCGGTGCTGCGGAAGTACCCGGACGTCTGGATCTACGCCGATGAGATCTACTCGCGCCTCTGCTACGAAGGCGAATTTGCCTCGATTGCCTCGCTCCCCGGAATGTATGAGCGCACTATAATTTCCGACGGCGCATCGAAAACCTGGGCGATGACCGGATGGCGGATCGGCTTCGCTTCGAACCCGGTGCTCGCGCCACAATTCATACGCTGGGTGACCAATACCGATTCATGCGCATCGCACATCAGCCAGTGGGCGGCGGTCGAGGCGATCAACGGGCCGCAGACCGAAGCGGAGAACATGCGAAAGTCGTTCCTCGAGCGGCGCGACCTCATCGTCGGCCTGCTCAACAAGGTGCCGGGTGTGACGTGCAAGACGCCGGGCGGTGCGTTCTATGCATGGCCGAACATCACCGAAGCGTGCCGCATGATCGGCGCGAAGGATTCCGAAGAATTCCGCAAGCGCCTGCTCAACGAGCCTGGTGTGGCGGTCCTCGCCGATATCCACTTCGGCAGTCGCGTCGCAGGCGAGGGCCAGCACATTCGCTTCAGCTATGCCGCATCGAAACAGGCGATCGAAACCGGGATTGCACGGATGACCGAATTCATTACCAGTAACGCGCGCCGTGCCGCGTAATGGTGCGAAGCGTCTGGAAGCCAGCCGTTACCGTTGCCGCGGTGATCGAACGGGACGGCAAGTTCCTACTCGTCGAGGAGCGTGACGGTCCGGAACTGGTGCTCAACCAGCCGGCCGGACATTGGGAAGAAGGCGAAACCCTGCAGGCTGCCTGCGCGCGCGAAACAAGCGAGGAATCGGCCTACGAATTCATGCCGACCGCGCTGGTCGGCATCTATCGCTGGCGTCCGCCACCGAGCGCGACGACGTATCTTCGATTCGCGTTTACCGGGCGGGTCGGCGAGCGTGACCTCAATCGGACGCTCGACGCGGGAATCGTGCGCACCGTATGGCTCACCTTGCAGGAGATCCAGGCCACGCAATCACAGCACCGCAGCCCGCTCGTGTTGCGTTGCGTGGAGGACTACGTCGCGGGTGCGCGGTTCTCGCTTGATCTCCTGACCCATTTCGAATGATGGTTAGCGGTTGGGGAGCATTCGTCCGGGCGATGTCCAATGGCTGAACGAATCGTCGTCGGCATGTCAGGCGGGGTCGATTCTTCGGTCGCCGCGCTGCTGTTGAAACGCGCCGGATACGACGTCGTCGGTCTTTTCATGAAGAACTGGGAAGACGACGATGACGACGAATACTGCTCGACGCGGGCGGACCTGGTCGATGTGGCATCCGTGGCCGATGTCCTTCGCATCGAGCTCGAAGTCGTGAATTTTGCGGCGGAGTACAAGGATCGCGTGTTCAGCGAGTTCCTCCGTGAATACGCCGCCGGCCGCACACCGAATCCGGATGTCCTCTGCAATGCCGAGATCAAATTCAAGGCGTTCCTCGATCATGCGATGTCGCTTGGCGCGCGGCGGATCGCGACGGGTCACTACGCCCGCGTGCTGGAAATCGGTGGGCGCTTCGAATTGCTGAAGGCCCACGATGCAACCAAGGACCAGAGCTACTTCCTGCACCGCCTCGACCAGTCGCAGCTATCGCGCGTGCTCTTTCCGTTGGGCGACATGATCAAAGTCGATGTGCGGCGGCTGGCGAAGGAGGCCGGCCTGCCGGTCCACGCCAAGAAAGATTCGACCGGGATCTGTTTCATCGGTGAGCGCCCATTTCGCGAGTTCCTCAATCGTTATCTTGCGCACAAGCCCGGCGCTATCCGAACACCCGAGGGCAAGGTGCTGGGTGAACATATCGGGCTCATGTTCTATACGATCGGTCAGAGGAAAGGTATCGGCTTGGGGGGCACGCGCGACGGCGACGGTCATCCCTGGTATGTCGCCGCGAAAGATCTTGAACGAAACGAGCTTGTGGTCGTGCAGGGACACGAGCATCCCCGCCTGCTTTACCGGCAGGTAGTGGCGCGTGATCTCGCGTGGGTGGCCGGCACGCCGCCTGATCCAACCGCTTCGTACGGCGCCAAGACGCGCTACCGGCAAGGTGATGCGGATTGCATGGTGAAAGCGCTGGACGAAACGCAATGTGCACTCGAATTTGTGCGCCCGCAGTGGGCGGTGACGCCGGGGCAATCGATGGTGCTGTATGGCGGCGATGTCTGCCTGGGCGGCGGGGTGATCCAGTAGGGTGCTTCAGCGGGTCAACCAGAACGCTCAAGGAGCCGCAGGACGATCTATTCCCGTGGCCGGGTGTCGGCGAACGAAGTGCGCTCCGCGAGTTTCGCGGAAAGTTTCAAAAGGTGTCCGTGCTGCGAGCGCCAATCGAGCTGCGGAAAGCGAAAGTCGAGCCAGAAAAGGCAGGTGCCGACTGCGATATCCGCTAGCGAAAAATTCGTTCCGGTGCACCAGGTATTGATGCCGAGATCGCGCTCCATCTCATCGATGCCGCGGTGCACCTTGCCCCACTGGCGGTCGATCCATGGGCTGTTACGCATGTTTTCGTCACGCTGACCTTCCAGCCGGACGGCGATCCCGGCATCGAGCACGCCGTCTGCGATTGCTTCCCAGCGCTTCACGGTCGCCCGGGCCCGACTCGCGGCGGGGATCAGCTTGCCGACCGGCGATGCGCCGTCGAGATACTCTGCGATCACCCGGGAATCGAACAAGGACGAGCCGTCTTCCAGCACCAGCGCGGGCACCTTGCCGAGCGGATTGGTCGCGAGAACGCGCGGCGCGGCCTGCCACGGATTGTCAACTTCGAATGAAATCTCGATACGCTTTTCGGCGGCGACGATGCGAACCTTGCGGGTAAATGGGCTGGCGTGCGTGCCGATGAGCTTCATGAATGAGAATCAACTGGAGAGGTGGAGTGCGGTGTGCTGCCGGGCGATCGAGTCCCGAATGGGAGTGATCGGGAATGATCGCGAAGAACGCGATTCAGTATAGCAATCTAGGTGAGCGCAACTTCAAATCGGGCACGCATTTCGGGGATCACTTCACGTTCAAACCAAGGGCGATCACGCAGCCATTGACGATTGCGTGGGCTTGGATGCGGAAGCGGAAAATACGGTTGCGGTAATTCGCGAAAGGCGAGCACCGTGTCGGTCAATGATCGCTTGCGCAGGCGACCCAGGTAGAACGCCTGCGCGTAGGCGCCGATCAAGAGGATGAGACGCACGTTGCCAAGGTGGGCGCGGATTCGCGGCTGCCAGAGCGGCGCGCATTCCGGTCGCGGCGGCAGGTCTCCCGACTTTCCGGTCCCGGGATAGCAAAGACCAATCGGTACGATGGCAATCAGGCGCTCGTCGTAGAAGCGGTCCCGATCGATGCCGAGCCAGGTGCGCAAGAGGTCGCCTGAAGGATCGTTCCAGGGGATGCCGGATTCATGGACGCGCCGTCCGGGCGCCTGCCCGACAATCAGCACGCGTGCCGTCGCGCTTGCGCGAACCACCGGGCGTGGACCATGCGGCAGGCACGTGGCGCATTGGCGGCATGCCCGCACTTCAGCCAGGAGCGATTCGAGCGTTTCTGCGGTTGGCTGCGGCGACTGGCGCGTGTTAGACTTGCCGCGCGTTTTCATTGCGGTCCGCGCTGCGAGAGATCCCGAAAGCGCTCCCCTCCATGTCCGTGTTTCTCTCCGCCCTTTCCCCACTCGACGGACGCTACCACACGCAGGCAGAACCGCTGCGGCGCTGGTTCAGTGAAGCGGGCCTCATCCGGCTTCGCGCGCATGTCGAGATCGAATGGCTCATCGCTTTGTCGGCCGAGCCGGCGATCGCCGAGGTCCCGCCGTTTCCGCCTGAATCGATTGCAGCGTTGCGAGGGCTGATCGATCAGTTCGACGAGTCGGCCGCTGCCCGCGTGAAAGCGATCGAACGCACCACGAATCACGATGTGAAGGCGGTCGAGTATTGGCTGCGCGAAGCGATTGCGCCATTGCCCGATGTCGCGAAGGCGGGCGAGTTCATCCATTTCGCCTGCACGTCCGAAGACATCAACAACATTGCCTATTCGCTGATGGTGCGGGAGGCACGCGATCGGATTCTGCTGCCGGAGATGTCGCAGCTGGTCGATGCGTTGAAGAGCGTTGCACATGATTTGTCCGATGCGCCGATGCTCTCTCGCACCCACGGGCAGGCCGCCACACCAACGACGATGGGCAAAGAGATCGCGAACGTCGTGCATCGGCTCCTGGCTGCGCGCGATCGGGTCGCTTCGGTCCGTCTTACCGCCAAGGCGAACGGTGCGGTCGGCAACTACAACGCACATGTCGTTGCCTATCCGCATCTCGACTGGGAGGCGTTTTCGCGTCGTTTCATCGAATCGCTCGGCCTCGCATTCAATCCCTATACGATTCAGATCGAGCCGCACGATGCGCTCGCCGAAGCGTTCGATGCCACCGCCCGCCTCAACACGGTCCTGATCGACCTGGATCGCGATGCTTGGGGCTATATTTCGCTCGGCTACTTCACCCAGCGGGTGAAGGCGGGCGAGGTGGGCTCGTCAACCATGCCGCACAAGGTCAACCCGATCGACTTCGAGAACTCGGAGGGCAACCTGGGGCTCGGCAACGCGCTCTTGCGCCACCTCTCGGAAAAGCTGCCGGTGTCGCGGTGGCAGCGCGACCTCACCGATTCGACCGTGCTGCGCAACGTGGGCGTAGCGCTCGGCTACTCTCTCCTCGGCTACGAATCGTGCCTGCGCGGGCTCGACAAGCTGGAGGTGAACCCGCGGCGCATTGCCGCCGACCTCGACGACGCCTGGGATGTCCTGGCCGAAGCCGTGCAGACAGTGATGCGCGCGCATCGCCTGCCTGGCTCCTATGAAAAACTGAAGGCCCTGACCCGGGGCAAGGGTGGCATCACCCGGGACGACCTGCACGCCTTCGTGCGCGCGCTGCCGATTGCCGAGAGCGAGCGAGCGCGCCTGCTGGCGCTGACGCCTTCCACATATCTGGGCCTGGCGGCGAGCCTGGCTCGCGACGCTTCACGCTAGGCTGCTCGGAGCCGGGCCGCTCACCATGCCCACCATCACGCGTCTCGAGGACATTCCCGGAAAATGGGCCACGGTTCGCCCCGACGCGGTGGCGCTGGTGGACGCATCGGGACGGTTCAGCTGGAGCCAGCTCGAAGCCGCCCGCACTTCCCTGGCCGCCCAGCTGCACTCGCTCGGCGTGCGCCCCGGCGACCGCGTGATGATCGTGGGCGAGAATTGCGCCACACTGGTTGCGTTGCTTTTCGCGGTGGCCACGCTCGACGCCTGGATGGTGATCGTGAACGCGCGCCTGTCGGCGCGCGAGGTGGATGTGATTCGCGACCACTGCGGCGCGTGCTGCGCGGTTTACCTTCCCGACGGTTCAGCCGACGCCCTCATGCACGCGACGCGCCACGAAGCCGCGCCGATGACGACACCTAGCGGCTGGGGCACGATCCTGCGCTCGCCCCTCGATGCGAGCTGTGGGCCCGAGGCCGCGGCCGGAGCGCCCCGCGACAGGGTCGCGGCGCTGGTCTACACCACCGGCACTACGGGCGAGCCCAAGGGCGTGATGTTGACCCACGCCAACCTGCTCTTCGTCGCCAAGGCGGCCGTGCAATTGCGCGCCCTCACTGCGGATGATCACATCCTCGGCGTGCTGCCGCTGGCGCACGTTTACGGATTGTCCTCGGTATGCCTGGCGTCGCTGCTCGCGGGCGCCTGCATCCACCTGAAGCCCCGATTCACCCCGGAGGTCATGCAGTCCGCGCTCGAGGTTGATCGGGTGACGGTCTGCCAGGGAGTCCCGGCGATGTACTCGAAGTACGTCGAGTTCCTGGCCGCCACCGGACGCAAGATCAACGCCCCGCGGCTGCGGGCGATCTATTGCGGCGGCTCGCCCCTCACCGCGAGCGTGAAGCGCGCGGTGGAATCCGTGTTCGGCCTGACACTCCACAACGGCTATGGCCTGACCGAAGCCGCGCCCACGGTCACCCAGACACGCCACGAGGCGCCGCGTGGCGATTGCTCGGTGGGTCCGGCGTTGCCGGGCGTCGAGCTGAGGATCGCGCGCGCGGGCGGCGGCAATGCCGCGCCCGGTGAGGTGGGCGAGCTCTGGGTGCGGGGGCCGAACGTAATGCGCGGCTACTATCGCGACGAGCGAGCGAGCCGCGAAACGTTGCCCCACGCAGGATGGCTCGCCACGGGCGATCTGGCGCGCATCGATCCCGACAGCGCGGTCCACATCGAGGGACGGCTGAAGGAGCTGATCATCCGGTCGGGCTTCAATGTCTACCCGGCAGAAGTCGAGGCGGTCCTGAACGCCCACCCCGAAGTGTCGCAGTCCGCGGTGGTGGGGCGCGACGTCGAGGGCAATGAGGAGGTCGTCGCCTTTGTCGAGCTGGTGGCCGGCGCGCGCGTCGCCGCCCCCGACCTGCTGGCATACGCCGCTGCCTCCCTCGCTCCCTACAAGCGGCCCGCCGAGGTGGTGGTGATGGCGAGGCTCCCCGCCGCGCCCAGCGGGAAGGTCCTCAAGGGCTGATTGAAGGAGATGGCGCGCGCTAGTGCCCGGCCGGCTGCTCCTGGCCGGTAAGCGCGGCCACGTCGCCGCTCATCTCGCCGCCTTCCTGTACCAGCAGCTTGCCGTAGCGGATCTTCCCGGAAACGCGACCGCTCGCGTGGATCACGAGCTTCTTGCGCGCGGTCATCTCGCCCTGGAACGTGCCGCGAATCTCCGCCACGTCGACGTCCACCTTGCCGTTGAAAGCGCCGTGCTCGGCGATCTGGATGGCGCGGCTCACCATGGTCGCCTCGACGCGCCCTTCGACCACCAGCGTGTCGCAATCGTCGATCTCGACGCCCTTCAGCTTGATGTTGGGCCCGACGATGAGCTTGCTGCCCGCGGTATCCTCGACGCGCGCTGCCGCCGCGGCCTCGACCGCAGGCGGCGCACCGGGGCGGGGCGCCGGAGGCACGAGCGCGGGACTCGCCGACGGGTGGTTGGCGGCCATCTGGCCCGGCAGCGCTTCCCGCGGATTGCGAGGGTCGCGCGGCGGGTCGGCGGGTCGGCGTCCGAAAAGATTCTCTCCGTACTTCATTTGTGGTCTCCCTGGAATGGACATCAGGAGAGCCACACTCACGATTCGTGCCACTTCGCCCAAACGCGCCATTTTCCCTATGAAGCAGAGCCACCGCGCCGGGTACCGTGGCTAGATTTCAGGGGGCGTTCGTCGCTGCACAGCTACAGCATGTAGGTGCTGCGAGTGTAACCGGTTGAATCGCAGGCTGATCCGGTGTCGCCGCGGCCCGACTCAAATCATCGCGAGCGCCGTTTTGCGCCGCGGCGGCGGAAAGGCACGATCCAGCTCGGAGAGCGCTCGAGCATCGAGGGACAGGTCGGCGGACCTCCGGTTGGCCCGCACGTGCTCGACGCGCGCGGCTTTCGGGATCGCGGCGACGTTGGGTTGCCGCAGCACCCAGGCAAGGGCGACCTCGGCGGGACTTGCTGCGAGGCGCGTGGCAACGGAGGCCAGCGCGATGTTGCCCAGCAGTCGCCCCTCGTCCAACGGCGAATAAGCCATCACGTCGATGCCGCGTTGCGCGCACCATGGCAGCAGGTCGAACTCCACCCCGCGGCGCGCGAGGTTGTACAGAATCTGGTTCGCCGCGACCTGCTCGCCGCCCGGCACTGCCAGCAGTTCCTCCAGGTCGCCCACATCGAAATTGGAGACGCCCCACGAAGCGATCTTGCCGGCGACAACGAGCTCGCCCAGCGCCGCCACCGTCTCCGCGAGCGGCACCGATCCACGCCAATGGTAGAGATAGCAGTCGAGCCGCTCGATGCCGAGGCGCGCGAGCGACGCGTCGCACGAGGCGAATAGGCTCGCCCGCCCCGCGTGGTGCGGATAGAACTTGCTCACCACGAACACCTCGGAGCGCCGGCCGCGGATCGCTTCGCCGACAACTTTCTCCGCACCGCCATCGGCATACATCTCGGCGGTATCGACGAGCGTCGCGCCGAGGTCCATCCCGAGGCGAAGCGCCGCCACTTCCCCCGCGCGGCGCCCCGGGCTCTCTCCCATGTGCCACGTCCCCGACCCGAGACGCGGCATGCGCATCAAACCTCCGTGGTAGCCGCTTCGACTCCGTACTGCGGATTGACCCGCGATCGCGCGGCGAGCTTGTTGAGCGCGTTGATGTAGGCCTTGGCGGAAGCCACCACGATGTCGGTATCGGAGCCCATGCCGTTCACGATGCGGCCGTTCTTCGCCAGGCGTACTGTCACCTCGCCCTGGGAGTCGGTCCCTTCGGTCACGTTGTTCACCGAATACAGCAGCAGGTCGGCGCCGCTTTCGGCGATGCTTTCGATCGCCTTGAAGGTGGCGTCCACGGGTCCGCCGCCGCGCGCTTCGGCGCGCAGCTCGCGGCCCTCCTCGGCGATCACCACCCGGGAGAACGGCTGCTCGCCCGTCTCGGAATGGGCGGTGAGCGCCACCAGCTTGTAGTGCTCGACTTCCGGCGTGACCGCCTCGTCCGACAGGAGCGCCTGGATGTCCTCGTCGTAGATCTCGCGTTTCTTGTCAGCCAGTTCCTTGAACCGGGCAAACGCCGCGTTCAGCTGCTCCTCGGATGCGAGGGCGATGCCGAGCTCCTGGAGGCGCGCCTTGAAGGCGCTGCGCCCGGAGAGCTTGCCGAGGGTCAGGCGATTCGCGCCCCAGCCGACATCCGCCGCGCGCATGATTTCATAGGTCTCGCGGTGCTTGAGGACGCCATCCTGGTGGATGCCGGACTCGTGGGCGAACGCATTGGCGCCGACCACCGCCTTGTTGGGCTGAACCGGGTACCCGGTGATCGTGGAAACCAGCTTGCTCGCCGGCACGATCTGGGTCGCGTCGATGCGGGTACCGAGCTTGAAGACATCGGACCGCGTCTTCAGCGCCATCACGATCTCCTCGAGCGACGCGTTGCCGGCGCGCTCGCCGAGACCGTTGATGGTGCACTCGACCTGGCGGGCGCCCGCCATCACCGCGGCGAGCGAGTTGGCGACCGCCATGCCCAGGTCGTTGTGACAGTGAGTCGACCAGATCGCCTTGTCCGCATTGGGAATGCGGTTGCGAAGCGCCGTGAAGAGCTCCCCCCAGAGGTGCGGCACGGCATAACCCACCGTGTCGGGCACGTTGATGGTGCGCGCACCGGCGGCAATGGCGGCCTCCAGCACCCGGCAGAGGAAATCGACATCGGAGCGCACCGCGTCTTCCGGCGAAAACTCGACGTCGTCGGTGTACTGGCGGGCGAGCTTGACCGCCCGCACTGCCGCCTCGACCACCTGGTCGGGCTCCATGCGAAGCTTGTGCTTCATGTGGATCGGGCTGGTGGCGATGAAGGTATGTACGCGCCCCGAATTCGCGCCCTTGATCGCTTCGCCGGCGCGCCTCACATCGTTGTCGTTGGCGCGAGCGAGCGAGCAGACGGTGGAGTCCTTCACCGCCGCCGCCACCGCGCGGATGGCGTCGAAATCGCCGGGACTCGCGGCGGCGAACCCCGCCTCGATCACGTCGACCCGCAGCCGCTCGAGCTGCTTGCCGATGCGCACCTTCTCGTCTCGGGACATCGCGGCGCCGGGGCTTTGCTCGCCGTCGCGCATGGTGGTGTCAAAAATGATCAATTGTTCTTGCATGGTTTTTCTCCGAAGGCCGGATGGACTGACCCGCCCCGCTTTGCCTGGGCGGCCCGGTGCTGCGCGAAAGGTCGGTTGGGGTTTTTAGCGCGCGGGGCGCAGCAGCAGGCCAAGCGCGAGCGCGCCGGCCGGGGTAATGCAGACACTCGAGAAGTCGTGTGCAGAATACATGTCTCGACTATAGCCGTTCCGGCCGGGGGTTGGCAAATCAGGGCTGTTGGGGGGCCAGGTCCTTGCTGGACCTGGCGCCGTTGCGAAGCAGCAAGGACGCGATGTCGAGCGCTCCGTGTTCGTCTGCCACATCGAGCGGCGTCATCCCCGAGAGGTCGTGGGCATTGGGGTCGGCGCCAGCGTGCAGCAACACTTCGACCGCCTCCTGGAAGCCCATTTGGGCAGCGAGGGCAAGCGCGGTCACGCCCCGTGCGTCGCGATGCTCGAGCGGCGCACTGCGCGCGATCAGCAACTCCACCGCGGGCAGGTTGCTCTCCTCCACCGCCACCATCAGCAGCGAGCGTCCGTCGGGCGTGATCGCCGTCGCCGCCGGGGTGGTGGCCAGCATCCGCGCGAGAGCGCTCAGGTTGCCCTCCTCGATCGCCTCGCGGATGTGCTCGTACTGCTTCTCCTTCGCCTCGGTGCGCCAACGCTGCACCACCCACCAGACGTAGCCTGAGACCCCGTAGGCGAGCATCACACCCCAGAGCACGATCGGGGGCTCGATGGAGATCAGCAACAGGACGATCACCAGCGCCACTGCGGCCGAGAACGGCACCGCGCGGCGCAGGTTGATGCTCTTGCCGCTGTAGAACTTCACGTTCGACACCATCGTCACGCCCGCGTAGATGGTGACCGCGGCGGCGAACCACTGAACGTCCTGTCCGGCCACGCGATACTCGTTGAATACCCAGATCATCCCGGCCACCAGCGCGGCCGCCGCGGGGCTCGGCAGGCCCGTGAACCAGCGCTTGTCGGCCACCGAAAGCTGGGTGTTGAAGCGCGCGAGACGAAGTGCGGCGCCCGCGCAATAGACGAATGCCGCGATCCAGCCGAGGCGGCCCATGCCGCGAAGTGCCCACTCGTACATCACCAGGGCAGGGGCGGCGCCGAAGGACACCATGTCGGCGAGGCTGTCGTACTCCGCCCCGAACGCCGACTGCGTGTGCGTGAGCCTTGCCACGCGACCGTCGACGCTGTCCAGCACCATGGCGATGAAGATCGCCACCGCCGCCTTCTCGTACTCGTGATTCATTCCCTGCACGATCGCGTAGAAGCCGGCGAACAGGTTGAGGGTGGTGAAAAGGTTGGGAAGGAGGTAGATCCCCCGCTTGCGCGCGGGCTCGAGGGTGGACTTGGCGGGGCGCTCGAGGGGGGTAGCCACGGGCCGGGTCTAGCGCGGCAGCTCGGCGAGCACCGTGGAGCTTGCCTTCACCATGTCCCCGATCGCGACGCGTGCCTTCGACCCCGGTGGCAGGTAGACATCGACACGCGAGCCGAAACGGATGAAGCCATAGCGCTGGCCGCGCGCCACGCGATCGCCCTGCTTCACGTAGCAGAGGATGCGCCGGGCGATCAGCCCCGCGACCTGGACGCAGGAAATCTCGGTGCCATCGTCCATGCGCAACACGAGGGCGTTGCGCTCGTTGTCCGACGACGCCTTGTCGAACGAGGCGTTCACGAACAAGCCCTTGCTGTACGCCACGCTCGCCACCACCGCGTCCACCGGGGAGCGATTGGAGTGGACGTTGAAGACGTTCATGAAGACGCTGATCTTGAGCGACTTGGCACCGCCCCGGTACGGGTCGGCCGCCTCACCCACCACGATCACGCGGCCGTCGGCGGGGCACAACACCAGCCCCGCGCCCTCGGGGATTTCGCGCGGCGGGTCACGGAAGAATTGCAGTATGAAGAAATAGATGATCCAGAACGGCACCGACCACCAACCTCCCCACCACGTGGCGGCGATTGCAACGGCGAGCGACGCCGTGAGGAACGGCCAGCCTTCGCGCGCGATGATCGGGTGGGGGTAGTTTTTCAAGTCAGTTCCTCGTGGTGTCGACCAGCTTGTTCTTCCTGATCCACGGCATCATCGCGCGCAGCTTCTCGCCGACCCGCTCGATGTCGTGCTCGGCGAGCAACCGCCGCCTCGCGTTCAGCGTGGGTGCGCCGGCGCGATTCTCGAGGATGAAGTCGCGCGCGTACTCGCCCGACTGGATGCGCGCGAGGCATTCCTTCATCGCCTGCCTCGCCTCCGGCCCGATCACTTTCGGTCCGGTCACGTACTCGCCGTATTCCGCGTTGTTCGAGATCGAGTAGTTCATGTTCGCGATGCCGCCCTCGTAGATCAGGTCCACGATCAGCTTGGTTTCGTGCAGGCACTCGAAGTAGGCCATCTCCGGGGCATACCCCGCCTCGACCAGGGTTTCGTATCCCGCCTTGATCAACTCCACGATGCCGCCGCAGAGCACCGTCTGCTCGCCGAAGAGGTCGGTCTCGGTCTCCTCGCGGAAGTTGGTCTCGATCACTCCGCCGCGGGTTCCGCCGATTGCGGCCGCATACGAAAGGGCCAGGTTCTTGGCCTTGCCGGACGCGTCCTGGTGGATCGCGATCAGCGCCGGCACCCCGCCGCCCTGCGTATAAGTCGAGCGCACCAGGTGGCCGGGCCCCTTGGGGGCGATCATGATCACGTCCAGATCGGCGCGCGGCATGATCTGCTTGAAGTGGATGTTGAAGCCGTGGGCAAAGGCGAGCGCCGCGCCCTTCCTGATGTTCGGCTCGATGCTTTCGGTGTAGACCGCGGCATGGTTCTCGTCGGGCAGCAGGATCATCACCAGGTCGGCTCCCTTCACCGCCTCGCCGACCGCCTTCACCGCGATCTTCGCCTTCTTGACCTTGTCCCACGAGGCGCCGCCGGGCCTGAGCCCCACCGTCACCTTCACGCCCGAATCGGTGAGGTTCTGCGCATGCGCATGGCCCTGGGAGCCGTAGCCGATGATGGTGACCTTCTTGCCCTTCACGAGCGAGAGATCGGCGTCCTTGTCGTAGTAGACCTTCATGTTCTATTCCTCGATTGGCGGGGTTGCATTCACACCTTCAGCACCCACTCGCCGCGCCCGATGCCGGATACGCCGGTGCGGACGGTCTCCAGGATGGCGCTGCGGTCGAGCGCTTCCAGGAAGGCGTCGAGCTTTTCGGTGGTACCGGTGAGCTCGATCGTGTAGGACTTGTCGGTGACGTCGATGATGCGCCCGCGGAAGATGTCCGCGATGCGCTTGATCTCCTCGCGGTCCTTGCCCGCGGCACGCACCTTCACCAG
>JANNKG010000546.1:0-1766 GCA_031396185.1 Burkholderiales bacterium
TCGAGCGCGTCGGACCCCAGGTCGAGGAGATCGCCCTCGATGGAGATGGCGCGCACCCGCGCGACGTTATGCACCGTGAGCCCGTACTTGAGGCAATGCACGCCGCCCGAATTCTCGGCGATGTTGCCGCCAATGGAGCACGCGATCTGGCTCGAGGGATCGGGCGCGTAATACAGGCCCAGGTGCGCGACGTGCTGCGAGATACGCTGGTTCGTCACCCCGGGCTGCACGCGCGCCTGGCGCGCGGCGGGATTGACCTCGACCACGCGATTGAACTTGGCGAGCGAGAGCAGGATGCCGTCGACATGCGGGAGCGCACCGCCCGAAAGCCCCGTGCCGGAACCCCGCGCGACAACCGGTGTCTTGGTCTCTCGTGCCGCTCGCAGCACGGCGGCAACCTGTTGGTCGTCGGCGGGCAGGGTCGCTACGAGCGGCGTCTCACGATAGGCCGAAAGGCCGTCGCATTCATAGGGCTTGAGGGCCTCGGCGCCCACCAGGATCGATTGCGCCGGCAGGTCGTTCGAAAGCCGGCCCGCGAGGTGGGCCTGCCGTGCACGCCTCGAGTCCGTGGATGCTTCACTTACAGCGCTCATACTGCAATCATAACCGCATGGAACCGACGCTCCTTTACCTGCTGGCCGTGGTGCTCGTGATCGTCGGGCTCGCCGGTACCGTGATGCCGGTGATCCCGGGTGCCTTGCTGGTGTTCGCGGGCCTGTTCGTTGCCGCATGGGCCGATGGCTTCACGCGCGTGGGGACGGTGGCGCTGGTGATCATCGGCGCGCTCGGGGTGCTGTCGTTCGTCGCCGATTTCTTCGCATCCTTGCTGGGCGCCAAGCGCGTGGGCGCGAGCCCGCTCGCGCTCTTCGGCGCGGCGCTCGGCGGCGGCCTGGGCCTGTTCTTCGGCCTGGCGGGCATGATCCTCGGTCCCTTCGTCGGTGCGGTAGCCGGCGAGCTCCTCGCTCGCGGTCGCATCGCCCAGGCCGGCAAGGTGGGCATCGGCACCTGGCTCGGCCTCGCCGCCGCCGCGGTGCTGAAGGTGATCATCGCCTTCATGATGATCGCCACCTTCCTCGCCTTCTACATCCTCAACGGCAAGTAGATTTCCTTCCGCAGCCAGGCCATCGGCCGGCCCTCGTGCCCGACGCGCCGGAAGACGTGCACGCTGCGATCGAGGCGCGACTCATCGAGCTTTGCGGTGATGCAGGAAGAAGTCTGCACGCAGGCCGCAGCCGCAATGATCAGGTCGTGACGAGCATGCTGCTGTGGCTGCGAGAAGCCTCCTTGGAAGTCGAGGATTCGGTCCGCGCGGTCCAGCGAGCGCTACGAGCGCAAGCGACGGCATGTCGGGACCTGGTCGGGGTCGCCTACACCCACCTCCAGCGCGCGCAACCGGTCTTGCTGGCTCATCATCTGCTGGCGCACGAGCAGGCGCTCGACCGCGACGTAGGCCGGTTGCTCGATGCGCGCAAGCGTGCCGATCGCTGTCCGCTCGGCGCCGGGGCGTGCGTGGGGAGCAACCTCCCGCTCGACCGCGGGGCGATCGCGCGCCGGCTGGGATTCGCAGCGGTTGCGGTCAACTCGCTCGACGCCGTGTCGGATCGCGATTGGGCGGTCGAATTCACGGCGGCGTGCGCCCTCGTGATGACGCACCTGTCGCGGCTCGCCGAGGAGATGGTCCTCTGGTCGACCGTGGAATTCGGCGCGGTGCGCCTTGCGGATCCCTGGTGCACCGGCTCCTCGATGATGCCGCAGAAGCGCAACCC
>JANNKG010000057.1:0-2488 GCA_031396185.1 Burkholderiales bacterium
GAGTTGAGCGCGTTGATGATCATCTTGCGCTCCACCGGCCCGGTGATCTCCACGCGGCGGTCCTGCAGGTCCGCGGGCACGGGCGACACGGTCCATGCGCTCTCGCGGATCGAACGCGTCTCCGGCAGGAAACCGAACGTCTCGCCCGCGTCCAGCCTCGCCTGGCGTTCGACGCGCGCCTTCATGAGGTCGCGGCGACGCTGCTCGTACTTGCGGTGCAGGTGCGCCACGAACCCGATCGCCTGGGGCGTGAGGATGCGGTCGTAGAGGTTGGGCTGGTGGGGCGGAACCTGGATGCCGGGAATATGGAAGCTGTCGCGTTTCATGGGGGTCTCCGGGTCAATCGGCCGCGGCCGCTTGCTCTTGGCGGATCGGGGTGGCCTGCGTGAAGAATTGCTCATCCTCGGTGGAGCCGTGCAGCGCCGTGGTGGACGACTTGCCTGCTTGAATGACCTGGGTCACGTCGTCGAAGTAGCCGGTGCCGACTTCCCGCTGGTGCTTGACGGCGGTAAAGCCGCGCTCGGCCGCCGCGAACTCCTTCTGCTGCAGCTCGACGAAGGCGGTCATGTTGTTGCGCGCGTAGTTGTAGGCCAGGTCGAACATGCCGTAGTTGAGGGCGTGGAAGCCGGCCAGCGTGATGAACTGGAACTTGTAGCCCATGGCGCCCAGCTCGCGCTGGAACTTGGCGATGGTCGCGTCGTCGAGGTTCTTCTTCCAGTTGAACGACGGCGAGCAATTGTAGGCGAGCATCTTGCCCGGATGCACCTTCTGCACGCCTTCGGCAAAGCGGCGGGCGAAATCGAGGTCCGGCGTGCCGGTCTCGCACCAGACGAGGTCGGCGTAGGCGGCGTAGGCGATGCCGCGGGACAGTGCCTGGTCGAAGCCCTTGCGCGTCTTGTAGAAGCCTTCAGCGGTGCGCTCCCCGGTGAGGAACGGCTTGTCGTTCTCGTCCACGTCGGAGGTGACCAGGTCGGCGGCCTCGGCGTCGGTGCGCGCGAGCAGGAGGGTGGGCACGCCCATGACGTCGGCGGCAAGCCGCGCGGCGCAGAGCTTCTGGACCGCTTCCTGCGTGGGCACCAGCACCTTGCCGCCCATGTGGCCGCACTTCTTCACGCTGGCAAGCTGGTCCTCGAAGTGAACACCGGCCGCGCCGGCATCGATCATCGCCTTCATCAGCTCGAAGGCGTTCAGCACGCCGCCGAAACCGGCCTCGGCGTCGGCCACGATCGGCGCGAACCAGTCGATGTCGGTCTTGCCCTCGGCGTGGTCGATCTGGTCGCACCGCGTGAGCGCGTTGTTGATCCGCTTCACGACGGTGGGAACGCTGGTCGTCGCGTAGAGCGACTGGTCGGGGTACATCGAGAGGCTGTCGTTGGCGTCCGCCGCCACCTGCCAGCCCGAAAGGTAGATCGCGGGCACGCCGGCGCGCACCTGCTGCATCGCCTGGTTGCCGGTCAGCGCCCCCAGCGAATTCACGAAGGGGCGCTCGTGCATGAGTTTCCAGAGCTTCTCGGCGCCCTTCCGCGCGAGGGTGTGCTCGATCGGCATGCTGCCGCGCAGGCGGTAGACGTCGTCGGCGCTGAAACCGCGCTTCACCCCCGCCCAGCGCGGGTTCTCGGACCAGTCCTTCTTGATTCGCGCGACTTCCAGCTCTCGGGTGCTCATTGCTGCTCTCCAGGTTGGCTCATTGGGAAGGCTTACTGCTCCGATCAGCATCTGACCAAATCCGTTCCTGCCGGGGAATCGCTATTGCGACAAGGCAGCCTTCGCAAAATGCGAAGGGTGGTGAATCCTCTCATCGAATCCGGGGTCCTCGTCGACCCGGGCCTACTCCTCTCGAGCAGACTTCTGGGCGGGCTCGAGGGACACCACCTCGCCAACTCCTGGAGCTTCTCCGATCCTCTTCAGGGGAGGGACCGGCCCTCTCGACGAGGACCCCAAGGATTCGATGAGAGGCTCCGTGGAGGGACTTTGCCTTTCCTGTCTCTCCTGTACTCGCCGGCGGCGATCGCAGCGGTCCCTGTCCGCCAGCGGATCAACATCCCGGTGAACGACAAGGCCCTACACGAGGCGCGTTCCTCTCGAGAGGCGGGCGGTGGTTGCTCGCAGGATCGACGCTCAAATGCTGCAACGTCTACGCGGGCCGCCATCACGTCAAAGCGGTAGTTGCTCGCCGGGACGGAGGTGAAATGCTGCAGACATTCTCCCGCTTGAACGAGAGAACCGCCGGGTCGAGGGGAACCGCCTCGGGGAGGGTGCTGCCGGCAACCGGGTTGTTGAAGGGCCTAGAGGACGTACCGCGCGAGATCCTCGCTCTTGGCGAGCGAGTCCAGCCGCGCGTTCACATATGCGGCATCGATCACGATACGGGTCAGGTTGCGTCCGGCGTCGAACGACACCTCCTCGAGCACTTTCTCCATCACCGTATAGAGGCGACGCGCACCGATGTTCTCGGTACGCTCGTTGACCGAGAAGGCGATCTCCGCCA
>JANNKG010000059.1:0-9278 GCA_031396185.1 Burkholderiales bacterium
CGTAGCGGCGCCGCCGCGCGCTCCCACCGGGCGAGGTCGGCGCTCCATCGCTCGCTGAACGTGCGTAGCCGTTCCCGGTAATGCGCGGCGTTCGGCGGATCGAGTTGTGCAAGGCGCGCCGCCAGCGCCTCCGCCACCCGCACAATGTTGCGCGCGTCGGTCTGGATGTGCGGATCGCCCTGGGGATGGATGTCGCCCTCGGAGCGATCGAGGCGCGTGGGCTTGCCGAGCAGCGGCACGAAGGACGCGGCCTCGAAGTACCCCGGCGTACCGGGTCGAAGCTTCGCGTTGGCGGCCTGCTGGATCACCAGCGGCAGCCATCCCACCTCGAGCTCGGCGCCGGTGGCGATCACCAGGTCCGCACCCCGCGCGCGGGCGATGAGGCTCGGGCGCGCCTCGACGCGATGCGGATCCTGCAGCGCGGTGGTCGCGGTGTACACCTTCACCTTGTCGCCGCCCAGCTCCCCGGCGAGCGCGCCCCATTCGGGCACCGTGGCGAAAACACTCAGAGCCGCTTGGGCCGGGATTCCCGTCCCCGCCGCCAGCGCGATGATCATCTTGAGAATGAAGTCTTTCATGGGACGCGCCCTCAATAGGCATGGGCGCCATGGGCGCCCAGGCTCAGGATGTATTGCAGGAATATCTGGTTATCGGCCACGCCGGGTTCCAACTGGCTGCGCGCGACCTGCAGGCGGATGCGGCTGAACTCCGACGGGTTGTAGTCGAGCATCACGCTCGACTTGCGCGGTTCGTAGGTTACGTCGCCCACCCCCCGCGGATCGAGGCGCTCATGGCGAACGCCCACCCGCCACTCGGGCAGGAACCGGTAGACGCCCTGCAGGTACCAGCCGGCCTGGCGAGACGCATCGCGGATGCGCCCGGTGAAGTACTCACCCTGCAGCTTGAAGCTGCCTTCGCGGGCGTTGCCGCTGGGCGCGTACTTCCAGACGAAGTCCGCGATCCCCACGCGGCTCGTCGCCTCCACGCCCTCCTCCTCGGAGCGCGCCTTCAGGTATGAAACGCCGGCGCGCCAGCTGTGGCTCGCCCCGATATCGCCGCCCGCGTGCGCGAACACCGCCCCGGCGCCCCCGCCGTTGCGATTGCGATCCGATCCGGGGAACGCATCGCCGTTGCCGACCTCGGCCCCCAGCTCGAGGAACTGGTCCAGTGGCGCGACCCACCTGGCCTGCAGGCCGTCGGTCGCATAGCGACCGCCGATGAATGCCTGGTAGGCGAGCGGCGCGTCGACGAAGTCCCACGCATGCGCATGCTGGCCGTTCTGGTAGCCGATGCCCGAGAGGAAGCGGCCGAACTTCAAAGCGGCCCCGAAGGGCGCGCCGAGGTAGCTTCCATAGGCTTCCTCCACCGCCACCGTCTCTTCGGGCGTGACTGCGAGGATCAGGGTTCCCGAGAAATGGGGATCCACATTGGCCGTGAGGACCAGCTCCGACTCGCCCAATCCAAAGCTGCGGCGTCCCGGGCCGATTTCGCCTCCCGGCGCGAACCCCGGAATCGCGAACGTCGCCGGGTCGCGCGACAGGTGCGCATGGGTCCCGGTCAGGATCGCCGAGATGGCGGGGTTGAACGCGCTCGCGGCACTGCTACGCGAAGCGGGCGAGGGCGTCGGTGCTGGCAATGGCGCGGCAGCGGCTGGCGCGCGCGTCTCCGCCTCCTTCAGGCGTTGCTCGAGGGCCTGGATGCGGGCTTCATAGCTGGCCTTCAGGGACCGGATCTCGTTGCGGATGTCGGCGAGATCGGCATCGCTGGCGCCGAACGCGGTGGGGGCGAACAGCAGCGCCAGCGCAGCCGCGCCGGGCAGGAATCGAAAGCGATACATGGTGGGCTCCTTGAAACCGTGGACAAGCCGCCGTCCATCGGACGGCAGCACCGTGGCGTTTCAGAGGAAGGTGGGAGGAGCCCGGGAGCGGTAGCCGAGCGAGGGCGTTGCGGTGGCGCCCTGCTCGAGGAAAGCAACGATCGGTGCGTCGCATGAGACCGGGGGAACTGCGGCGAACGTGCTCGCTGCGCCACCGGCGAGCTGGGCGCAGGCGAAGCACTCGCCGCACTTCGCCGGCGATGTCTTCGAATCCTGCTTGTGGCTTGCCTTGTCGGAAACGTGCGCGAGGTCGTGCAACGCGGCGGCATGCTGCCCCGCCAGGAGGGCGATGGCGAGCCAGAGTGCGAATCCGAGGCGGCGCAGGGCTTTCATCAGAAACGCGAGCTTACTCCAGCAATCCGGCGGCGGTGTGTGGCTTGTTACCATGCCCCATGCAATACGCCGAACACGCGCCCGCCCAGCGCCTGGCGCGCCACGTGAGCTGCCTATGGAGCTTCGAATCCGAAGCGGCGGCGGCGCCGGACCGGATCGTACCCGATGGCCGGCCCGAGCTCATCATCCACTTTGGGGCACCGTACGCCGAGGTCGATGCCGGAGGCCGCGCTCGCGTGCAGGCCCGCGCGCTCTTCGCAGGCCAGATCACGCGACCCCTGAAGCTGCGTGCCTCGGGACGCGCGGGGGTGCTCGCTGTCCGGTTCCATGCAGACGGTGCCCGGGCGTTTCTCGGGATCCCGATGCGGGGAACGAGTGACGCACGCATTGCGCTCGATGACCTGTGGCCCGCGGAGGGAACGAGGCTCGCCCAGGCCGCAGCGGGTGCGCGGGATCACGCGTCCCGTGCCGCGATCGCCGAGCAATTCGTCGCCGAACGCATCGCGGCATCGGCCCATGAGGACGACGCCGTCGTGCGCCGCAGCGTCGAGCGCATCGAGGCCGCGCGCGGGCAGGTCGAACTGGTGGAGCTGATCGCCAGCGCCGGCGTCGGACGGCGCCAGCTCGAGCGCCGCTTTGCCGATGCCGTCGGAATTGGACCTGCACTGCTCTCGGCGATCTTCCGCTTCCGCAGCGCGTTCGACCTGCTCGAGCACGACACTTCGCGTCCCTGGACCGAGGCGGCGTTGGCCGCCGGCTACTACGACCAGAGCCACTTCATCCGCGAGTTCAGGCGGTTCGTGGGTTGCACGCCTTCGGAGTTCCTGCGCACCAGTGAGGGGATCGCCACCGCCCTCGCACTGCCATGAGCCGTGTCGCAAACGTGCAAGTGCGATGGCCGTGGCATGCGCTACGCTCCAACAGGATTCCCGCCGAGGAGCGTTCATGTTTCGCACTGCCGCACTGCTGCTGCTTTCCACCGCCGCGCTCGCTCAAGCGCCCGCGCGCGTGGCTTCCCTCGACTGGATGTCGGGGAACTGGGTTCACGAAGACCGCGGCCAGCAGGTGATGGAATCGTGGGTGGGCCCGGGCAACGGGCTGATGGTGGCGGCGAACCTGTCGACCTGGCCCGACGGCCGCAAGACCTACGAGTTCCTGCGCATCGCGGACACGGCCGAAGGGATGTCGTATTTTGCCAGCCCAGGTGGGCGAGCGCCCGTGGAATTCCCCTTGAAGGAGGCCGGCGACAAACGCGTGGTCTTCGAGAACCCGGGCCACGACTTCCCGCAGCGCATCGTTTATTGGCGCGATGGCGACACGCTCGTGGCGCGCATCGAGGGAGCGGTGCGCGGCCAGGCGCGCAGCAAAGAGTGGCGCTTAAAGCCCGCGCGAGGATAACGCTCGGCTAGCGCGGTCCGGGGACGAAGTTCATCCGGTTGGCCACCGGCGGAAGCCCACGCGCCACCACAAGCTGCGACCAGTCGCCGGTCTCGATCGCCTGGCGCAATGTCGCGCGGTACTGCACCAGCAACTGCGAATCGTGGGGGCTGCTGCCGTAGTAGTAGAGGTAGTCGGGAAAACTCTGCGCGTCGCAGTGCCCCTGGAAGGCGCATGCCTGCTGAAGGCGCGGGGTGTCGACCCCGCACGGCTGCCCGTACTCGCACGCGAGCACCAGCCACGCGTTCATGAACGCGCGCGGCTCGACCGGCTGCTGCTCGGGCCCGAGGCGCAGCGCGTAGTCCGCCCACGAGTTCGACAGCACACGGCCCGCCACCCGGATCGCCTCCGGATCCTTGCTCGAGAGGACCTGCTTGAGGTTCTCGATCTGAGCGTCGGATATCGTCGCGTTATCGCGCCCCTGGGTGCGGCGCGCGATCGACTGCTCCTGCTCGATTGCCATGGCACGGGCGCGCGGATCCCCCCCCGCCGCCGCGTCGGCGAGCATCTTGTCCAGGTCGGCCTGGGTGATGGTGATGCCGTCGAACCCCTGGCAGCGGTTGGCGGTGAATTCGTCGTAGGAGGCGATGCGCCGCTCGCGCAGCGGGTCCGTCCCCGCAATCCCGGCGACGAAATCTTCGCGCTTGGGAGTCGTCGGTTTCCACTGGTAGCGCTTGCCTTCGGTCACGGTGGCGCAATTGCGCAGCAGCTCGTAGAGGACTAGGCGTCCCTCGGCAGTCTGGCCCTCCGCGGAGGACTGCAGCCGGTCGTATAGAGCGCGGTACTGCTTGGCCCCCAGGTACTCGTTGAAAAGCGTGGCCTTGACCGGCGTGGGGCGCGCCGGGCGCAGGGGATTCGGGCGCGGGTCGATCGCAAGCACCGAAGACGCCGAAAGCTTTTC
Source organism: Burkholderiales bacterium (assembly GCA_031396185.1). GTDB lineage: Bacteria > Pseudomonadota > Gammaproteobacteria > Burkholderiales > Usitatibacteraceae > Usitatibacter. Next base: position 4,548 of record JANNKG010000059.1, read on the forward strand.
GGAAGCCGCGCGTGGGGTGGGCGTGGCGGCGGTGATGGCAGCCGGCGCCGCAGCCGGCAAATCGGGCAGCTCCGGAGGGCGCAACGCGAACCAGGCGGCGGCCACGAGCACCGCGCCCCCGATCGCCACAAAAGCAATGCGATTTTTCATCGATCGTCCGAGAGTACGAATTCCGCGCCACGTTCCGCGATCATATAGGTTGGCGCGTTGGTATTTCCAGAGGTGATTCGCGGCATCACCGAAGCATCGATAACGCGTAGGCCATCGATTCCGTGCACACGCAATCGGTCGTCGACCACGGCGTCGGCGCCGGGCCCCATCCGGCATGTGCCGACCGGGTGGAAGATGGTGGTGCCGAGGTCCCCGGCGGCCTTCACCAGTTCCTCGTCGTCGTCCGCGGAAGGCCCCGGGCGCCATTCCTCAGGGGCGTATTTCGCCAGTGCCTTCGCGGCCATGATCCGGCGCGTGAAGCGCATCGACCGCGCCGCGACCTGCTGGTCCTGCATCGTCGACAGGTAATTCAGCCGGATCTCGGGAGCGGCGAACGGATCGGAGCCCTTGATGCGCACGTGGCCGCGGGATGTCGGGCGCACGTTGCACACCGAGGGTGTGATCGCCGGGAACGGGTGCAACCCCTCGCCGAATTTCTCGAGCGATAGCGGCTGCACGTGCCACTCGATGTCGGGCGTGGCCTCGGCGGGATCGCTTTTCGCGAACGCCCCCAGCTGCGACGGCGGCATGGTGAGGGGGCCGGTCTTGAAGAGAAGGTATTCGGCACCCATCAATGCCTTGCCGATGAGGCTGTTGGCGCGCTCGTTGAGCGTCGGGCCCTTCACCTTCCACACCATGCGGATCTGCAAGTGGTCGTGGAGGTTGTCGCCCACGCCGGGTAAATCGTGCAGCACCGGGATGCCGAACTCCTGCAGCAGGTTCGCGGGGCCGATGCCCGAGAGCTGGAGGAGCTGCGGCGAGCCGATGGCGCCGGCAGCGAGGATCACCTCCTTGCGCGCGCGAGCCACTCCTTCGCCCTGCCCCTCGACCACCAGCTCGATACCGATCGCGCGTTTGCGGCCTTCGACCTCGCCGATGCGAAGGCCCACCGTGTGCGCCTTGATCATGAGCGTGAGATTGGGGCGCTTCAAAGCCTCGCGCAGCCACGCTTTCGTCGCGCTCCAGCGCACGCCCTTTTTCTGGTTCATGTGGAAATACGCGTTGCCGAAGTTGTCGCCGCGATTGAACTCGTCGACTTTCGGGATGCCGCACTCCGCGGCGGCCTCGCGCCAGGCATCGAGAATTTCCCACTTCACGCGCGGCTCCTCGACACAGAGCTCGCCGTCGCAGCCGTGATGGTCATTGGCGCCCCCGAAGTGGCGCTCCGCGCGCTTGAAGTAGGGCAGCACCTCGTCCCAGCCCCAGTTGCGGTTGCCGAGCATGGCCCAGTGGTCGTAATCGACCTTCTGCCCGCGCATGTAGACCATGGCGTTGATCGACGAGCAGCCGCCCAGCACCTTGCCGCGCGCGTAGCCGAGGCTGCGGCCATTCAAGCCCGGCTCGGACTCCGTACGGAAGCACCAGTCGGTGCGCGGGTTGCCGATGGTGTAGAGATAGCCGACCGGGACGTCGATCCAGAACCAGTCGTCCTTGCCGCCAGCTTCCACCAGCAGGACCTTGTTCTTCGGATCCTTCGTGAGGCGGTTGGCGAGCACGCAGCCGGCGCTGCCCGCGCCGACGATGATGTAGTCGTACTCGCCGAAGTTCGTCATGGAGACCACGATGCTACCGCACGCGGCGTCGCTTCTCCGCGGCGGAAAGCTGCTTGAAGGCGTATTCGGCTTTTGATGCGGCCGAGCGATCGGGGTGGGGCTCGGTCATCACTAGTCTTACGGGCGGGTGGGAGCGGGTGTAGCGGGCGCCCTTGCCGGCCGCGTGGGCCGCGTAACGCGCCTTCGGGTCGGTGGCGATGCCGGTGTAGAGGCTGCCGTCGGCGCACTCGATCACGTACAGGAACCAGCTCACTTGCCCGGTAATCGCTTGGCAGCCCGGCGATTCTCATAGGTCTTGAGGTGGGTATATGCGAGCGACAGGATGGTGTCGTCGACGCCGTGCTTGCGCGCCCGCTCGAGCATCCAGCCGACGACGTGATCGGCTTCGACCGAGCCGCCGCCCTCGAGGTCGCGCAACATCGAGGCGCTCCACAAGCCCTCGGGATCCATGAGCCGCTCCCCTGCCCGCTCGATCGCCTTCGCGCGAGGCGGATGTCCTTCACGCGTGGCGATCTCGGCGTTGGCGGCGAGCGCACGCTGCATCGCCTCGCGTCCTCCCGGCGCCGCCATGATCTCGCGCACGTTGCCGCGAAACAGGCACGTAGCGCACGCAAGCGCGCACAGGAACACGACCTTCTCCCAGAGCTCGAGCTCGACGTCCTCGGAAAGCACCCAATCGATCTTCGATTTCGCGAGATCGGCCACGAAGGCATCGGCCCGCAACGACTTCGACTTGTCGCGCTCGCCGAAAATCAGCCGCTGCAGCGGATCGGCGTGGAACACGCTTCCGTCGGGGCGCAGCATCACGTTGATCTGGCAGGTGCCCCCCATGACCTTCCGCGCCCCGAAACGCGCATCGAGCCGTTCCAGGTGTGCGATGCCGTTGAGCATCGGCACGAGCGCCGTGTCGGGCCCCATCGCGGGCGCCACCGCATCCATGGCCGAATCGAGGTCGTAGGCCTTGCAGGTGAAGAGCACCAGGTCGAAGCCGGATGCCAATTCCCCGGCGAGGATCGTCTTCACCGCGAGCCTCATGTCGCCCTTGGGGCTCGCGACCACGAGCCCGTCGCGGGCGAGCTGCTCGCGCCGCTTCGGCCGGACCAAAAACGTCACGTCGGCGCCCCCCTCGGCAAGCCGCCCGCCGAAATAGCCACCGATGCCGCCGGCACCAAGAACAAGAATCTTCAAGGGGAAAGAATGGGGTCTACCCCATTCTTGTCTCGGCAAATCCGCGGCGCTTCACGATCGCATCGATCTCCTTCAACGTCTCGAGGAGCTCGCGCATCTTCGGCAGCGGCCAGGCGTTAGGACCGTCGGAGAGCGCCTTGGCGGGGTCGGGATGGGTTTCCATGAAGACTCCCGACACGCCGGACGCCACGGCCGCACGCGCCAGCACCGGCACGAACTCGCGTTGCCCCCCGGAGGTCGTGCCCTGGCCGCCGGGCAGCTGCACCGAGTGCGTCGCATCGAAGACGACCGGGCAATTCGTGTCGCGCATGATCGCGAGCGAGCGCATGTCGGAGACCAGGTTGTTGTAGCCGAAGGAGGCGCCGCGCTCGCACACCATGATGTTGTCGGCGCCGCTCGCCTCGCGCGCCTTGTCGACCACGTTCTTCATGTCCGAAGGCGCGAGGAACTGGCCCTTCTTGATGTTGACCGGCTTGCCGGCGCGCGCCACCGCGTGGATGAAATCGGTTTGGCGGCAGAGGAAAGCCGGTGTCTGCAACACGTCCACGTACTGGATGACGGTGGGCACTTCCTCGGCGGTGTGAACGTCGGTGAGCACCGGCACGTTGAGCGTCTTGCGCACCTTCGCCAGGATCTCGAGCCCCTTCTCCATGCCGGGGCCACGGAAGCTCTTGCCCGAGCTGCGGTTGGCCTTGTCATACGAGCTCTTGAAGATGAACGGGATGCCGAGGGCAGCCGTCATTTCCTTCAGCTGCCCCGCCACGTCCATCTGGAGCTGCTCGCTTTCGACGACACAGGGCCCGGCAATGAGAAAGAAGGGCCGATCGAGCCCGGCGTCGAAACCGCAGAGCTTCATGCTTCGCTGCCGCCGATAACCTTGAGTGCGGGCTCCGGCACGCGCAGCTTGTGCTGCTCGAGGGCCGCCCTGATGAACGACTTGAAGAGCGGGTGCCCATCGCGCGGCGTGGAGGTGAACTCCGGGTGGAACTGCACGCCCATGAACCACGGATGGTCGGCTAGCTCCGCGATCTCGGTGAGATCCTCGGATTGGGTCTTGGCACTCACACGGAGCCCGGCCGCTTCCAACCGCGACACGTAGTGGTTGTTGACCTCGTAGCGATGGCGGTGGCGCTCGGCCACCGTGTCCTTGCCGTAGACCTTGTGCGCGAGCGTGCCCCTCTTCACGGTCGCGGGCTGCGCGCCCAGGCGCATCGTGCCACCGAGGTTCGAGCTGGCATCACGCCGCTCGACCTTGCCGTCGTGGTTCTGCCATTCCGTGATCAGGGCGATCACCGGGTGCGGTGTCTCCGGATCGAACTCGGTGGAATTGGCGCCGTCCAGCCCGCATTTGTGGCGGGCGATCTCGATGGCGGCGATCTGCATGCCGAGGCAGATGCCGAGGTAGGGAATCTTGTTCTCGCGCGCGTATTTCACCGCGGCGATCTTGCCCTCCACGCCGCGCTTGCCGAAACCGCCGGGGACCAGCACCGCGTCCATGTCCTTGAGACTGTCGATGCCCTTGGCCTCGATCTGCTCGGAATCGACGTAGTGGATTTTCACCTTGGTGCGCGTATGGATGCCGGCGTGGATGAGCGCTTCCGAGAGACTCTTGTAGGAATCCTGCAGGTCCACGTACTTGCCGACCATCGCGATGTCGATCTCGTGCTCGGGATTCTCGAGCGCGTCGACGATGCCGTCCCACATGGAGAGGTCGGCCGGGTAGGCGGCGAGGTCCAACTTCCGGCATACGATCTCGTCCAGGCCCTGCTTGTGCAGCATG
>JANNKG010000574.1:0-1506 GCA_031396185.1 Burkholderiales bacterium
CAAGCCGCGCAGGAAGTTTCGGTAGCACTCCTGCCCTTCCTTGAGATACGCCTCGCGCTCGCTCATAGGCGGCGCATTCTTGAGCACGAACCCGCCCTTCGAGCCCACCGGAACGATGACCGCGTTCTTCACCATTTGCGCCTTCATCAGGCCCAGTACCTCGGTGCGGAAATCCTCGGGACGATCGGACCACCGCAGGCCACCGCGAGCGACCTTCCCGCCTCGCAGGTGGATCGCCTCGAAGCGCGTCGAGTAGACGAACACTTCGAAGAGCGGCCGCGGCTCGGGCAACTCGGGCACCTCCCTGGAGAGGAACTTGAGCGACAAATAGGGCTTGCGCTTGCCGTGCGCGCCCTTGACCCAATGGTTGGTGCGAAGTGTCGCGCGCATCAGGTGCAGGAAGCGCCGCAGGATCTTGTCCTCGTCGGCGATGGCCACCGCGTTGAGGCCCTCGCGAATCGCGCCTTCCAGCGTCTTCTGCAGTTCCTCGCGGTCGGACTCGATCGCCGGATCGAAGCGCGCGTGGAAAAACGCCGCCAGTTTCCCGGTGATGGCGGCATGCACGGCGAGCGTCTGCTCGATGTAACTCTGGCTGAAGGTGAACCCGGTCTGCTTGAGGTATTTCGCGTAGGCGCGCAGCACCACCACGTCTTCGGCGGCGAGCGCGGCCCCGGGGGTGAGGCGGTTGAAGCCATCGTTGTCGATCTGGCCTCGCGCGACTTTGCCGAGCGCCTCCTCGGTGATCGCCTTGACCATTTCCACGTCGGGGATCGGACGGCTCGACCGCATGCCGAAGTCGTGGATATACACCGCCTCGCCGGGCGCGCGCTCGATGTCGTAGGAGGCTTCGTCCAAGACCTCGAGGCCCATGTTTTCGAGGACCGGCATGCTCGCCGACAGCGGCACCGGCGCCCCGAGGCGGTAGACGCGCAGGCGCAGCGTGCGGTCGTCGCTTTCCACCGGGCGGTAGAGGCTCACGCTGAACGGCGACGCCGCATCGAGCCGGTCGATGATGGCGATATCGCGCACTGCCGCGCGGGGCGTGACCGCGTCCCGATAGGCCACCGGGAATCCGCCCGCAAAGGCCCGCAACGCCACCGTCGCGCGCTCCTCGCCGTGGGCCTCGATCAGGGCGTTCTTGAGGTCGTCCTCCCAGCGCCGCGTGGCCTGGGCGATGTCCGCCTCGATCACGCGGATGTCGTAGCTCGGGGCCTCCTTGGGCGAGCTCCGGACCAGCATGTGGATGCGCGCAAGCACCGCTTCCGACAGGTGCACGGTGAACTCCACGCTGCTGCCATTCAGGTGCCGCTTGAGGATCTCCTGGATGCGCATGCGCACGTCGGTGTTGTAGTTCTCGCGCGGCAGGAAGATCAGGCACGAGTAGAAACGCCCGTAGAGGTCGCGCCGGATGAAGACGCGGGTCTTGCGCCGGTCGCCAAGGCGCAGGATGCCCAGCGCCGTTTCGAGCAGCATGTCCCCGTCGATCTGGAAGAGCTCGTCGCGCGG
>JANNKG010000581.1:0-10663 GCA_031396185.1 Burkholderiales bacterium
GACGCGCGTTCTCGCGACCATGCCGGTCACGTCGATCGCGACTTCGGTGGACATCTGCGGGGCTGCGGTGAATTCGCCCGCCTCGCCACTACGCAGCAGCAGCGTGCCCGCCTTGGCGTCGTTGATGCGCGCCGCCTGCACGTTGGCGGACAAGGCGAGGATTGCGAGCGACATCGCCACCGCCGCCCCGAGCCCGCCGAAGAATGCCTTTGCGACCAGTCCCACGAGGTCGCCAATCGCCTGCTTCACCGTGAGCCTGCCTGCCACCGTCCTGCCGTTCATTGCGTCGTCCCCTTTGTCTGCCCCGAAGTGAGTGGGCAGCTTCATTTCGCGCGCGGGCGCTGGCGGCGCGCCGGCGGCGTGCGGCGCAACCGGCGATCAATTCGGGCGGAAAGATGGCGGCGGCCCGCAGCAGGCGGACGCAGCCTGGAGCAGAATGGGGCCGCTCCCCATCTTTCCCCGAGGACATCCAGATGAAGCCGAACCAGCACCGCCGCGAGTTCCTGCTCGGATCGACCGCCGCCCTGGCGCAGCTGGCGCTTGCGCCCGCCGCGTTCGCCCAAGCCGGTCGCCTCGACGCCGTGCCCACCGTGGACGGCGTGACCATCCGCGTCCTCACCGACAGCAGCTACGACACCCCCAGGGTGGGAAGCTCGAAATGGGTGAAAGTGAAGCGCGCCAGCATCGGAACGCCCACTGATTTCCGCAAGACACTGCACAACGAGTGGGGCCTCGCCCTCGCGCTGGAGTCGCGCAAGGGGGCCGAGACGCGCCAGATCCTCCTGGATTTCGGCTGGACGCCGGCCGCGCTCCTGAACAACATGGAGCTGATCGGGGTGGATGGCTCCAAGGCGCAGGCGCTGATCGTGAGCCACGGGCATTACGACCACTTCGGCGGTCTCATCGGGTTCCTGCAAAAGCACCGCGCGCAGCTGCCCGCCGACCTCACGCTCTACGTGGGCGGCGATGACCTCTTCTGCCGCCGCAAGGTAAGCCGTGCCGCGGGCGGACACCTCACCGACAGCGGCTGGCTCGACCGCCGCGAGCTGGAGAAGCTCAATGTGCGGCTGGTGACCTGCGAGCAGCCGACCGCGGTGCTCGGCCACGCGTTCACCACCGGCCATATCGCACGCACCAGCTTCGAAACCGTGATCCCGACGCAGATGGTCGAGTACTTCCCGAGCGACGGAATCGGCTGCAACATGCCGGCCGCGAACGAGAAGGCGCAGGGCAAGGCGGTCAACGACATGCACCTGCACGAGCACGGCACCTGCTTCAACCTGAAGGATCGCGGCCTGGTCGTCATCTCGTCGTGCGGGCACGCGGGCATCATCAACACCACGCGCCAGGCGATCGCAGCCTCGGGCGTGAAGAAGGTGCACGCGGTGCTGGGCGGCTTCCACCTGTTCCCGGCGGACGACGCGTATCTGCGCAAGACCGTCGACGAGATGAAGGCGCTCGATCCCGACGTCATCATCCCGATGCACTGTTCGGGGCCCACCCTCACCGCGCTCCTCAAGAGTGAGATGGCCGATCGCGTGCTCACGTCGACGACGGGCACGGAGTTCGCCTTCGGGGCCTGAATTGCCGCGCGTGCGACGCCCGCAGGGCCGGCGGTTGCCGGCCCTTTTCATGGGGTGCGCCCTGGCGTGCCTGGTGGCGGCGGTGCCGGCCGCGGCGCAGGAGCGGCGCGAGGGTGCCGCGCGCCTGATGGACGAGCTCATGTCGGGCAAGGTGCCCGTCGGCGGGGATTTCACGCTGACCGACGCGAAGGGCCGGCGCGTGGCGCTGCGCGATTTCCGCGGCAGGGTCGTGCTGCTCTACTTCGGATTCGTGAGCTGCCCCGACATCTGTCCCACCGACCTCATGGCGATCGGCAAGGCGATTCGGGCACTGGGTCGGGACGGGCGTCAGGTGCAGCCGATCTTCGTGACCCTCGACCCCGCGCGCGACACGCGTCCCATCATCGGCGAGTACTCGCGTGCGTTCCACCCGCGCTTTGTCGCTCTCACCGGCAGCGAGGCGGAGGTGCGCAAGGTGGCGGACATCTACAAGCTGTACTTCGAGAAGGTGCCGCTCGCCGACGGCAAGGGCTACACCATCGATCACATGGCGTTCACGTACCTTCTCGATCGCGACGGGAGGTATGTGGGCATCTATCCGCCGGGCATACCCGCCGACCGCCTGGCGCGGTTGCTGCGCAACGAGCTGAACGAGCCTTCCCCCCGGCCCTGACATAATTCGCGCATGTCACGTCGCATCGCGCTCGTCGAGGACGATCCCGCCATCCGCCAGAACTACGCCGAGGCGCTCACCCGCGCCGGCTACGAGGTCGCCGCGTTCGCTGACCGCGCGAGCGCCTCGAAGACCCTCGCCGGGCGGCTTCCGGAACTGGCGATCATCGACATCGGGTTGGGAAGCGACATCGACGGCGGCTTTACCCTCTGCCGCGAGCTGCGCGGGGCGAGCGAGCACCTGCCGATCATCTTTCTATCGGCGCGGGATTCCGACTTCGACATCGTCTCGGGGCTGCGGCTCGGCGCCGACGACTATGTGACCAAGGACGTGAGCCTGCCGCACCTGCTGGCGCGCATCGCCGCGCTATTCCGGCGCGTGGATGCGGCCGCGAAGGAGCCGGCGGTGGCCGACATCCTGCGTCGCGGAAAACTCGAGCTCGATGCCCAGCGAATGCGCGCGAGCTGGTCGGGCCAGGCCGTGGGACTCACGGTGACCGAGTTCTGGATGGTGCATTCGCTCGCGCGCCACCCGGGCCAGGTGAAGGATCGCGACCAATTGATGCGCGACGCCGAGATGGTGGTCGACGACGGCACCATCACCTCGCACGTGAAGCGCATTCGCCGGAAGTTTCTTGCGGCGGATCCGGCATTCGCCGCGATCGAGACGGTTTACGGCATGGGTTATCGCTGGATGGAGGGCGCTTGAAGGCGCTTGCCGCGGCGGTGTTCGCCGCCGCTTCGTTCGCCGCGCTCGCCGGCGACGCACCGCGCTGGTACCTGCAGCACGACAACGACGTGGTTTTCGCCACCGACCGCTGGTACACCTCGGGCGTGCGGCTCGCGCGCGTGCAGGATCGCGGCGACTACGCCCTCGAATGGGGGCTGCTGCAGGAGATCTACACGCCGGAAGCGAAGAAGTTCGCGCCCGGCACCGTCGATCGCGCACCCGCGGCCCGGTTGCTTGCCTCGCTCGCGCGCCACGACAACTGGGGGCGGTGCTTCCAGACGCTCGAACTGGCGATCGGCGTTCGTGGGCCTGCGGCCCAGGGGCGCCGCGCCACGGACCTGGTGCACCGGCTGGTGGCCGCCCCCGACGTCGACTGGACGCGCGAGGAGGCCAACCGACTCGCGGTCCAGGTGGGCGCGGTGCGCAGCGTGGGGGCGGGCGGCGCGGTCGTGCATTACGGCGCGGTAGTGGGCAGCGAGCGCAGTTTCGGGCACGCGGCGGCGGAGCTGCGCATCGGGGCCGACATGGCGCCGCAGCTATTGCGCTTCGCCGCGACGCCGCCGCCGGCCGCAGGTCCCTCGGGCTGGGGCGCGTTCGTGGGGGTTGGAGCGCGCGCCGTGTTGCGCGACGAGCTGCTCGCGCGCGGCTACGATGCCCAGCTTCCCGCGCCGGCCCGCGAGCGATTCGTCGGCCGCCTGGCCACCGGTGTCGGCACGGCGCAGCGCTGGGGATCGGTGCTGTTCGCATTGGCGATCGACACGAGGGAATTCGACGGCCAGCGCGTGCCGCATCGCTTCGGCTCGCTCGTGATCCACCTGGCCTTCTAGGCGGGCGGATGCGCGTGGGCTTTCCCTACGGAATTCGCTTGCGCCTGCTGCTGGTGGCGCTGGTGCTGCTGGTGTTGCCGTGGATCGCGGTGCAGTTCATCTCCGGCATGGAGAAATCGCTGCGCGGCGCCCAGGAGCAGGCAATCGGGGCCACCGCGCGCGCGGTGGCTGCGGCGCTCTCCGACCGCCCGGCGCTCTTCGATCGCAGCAAGGCGACGTCCGACCCCGCGGACGAGGAGCGACGGCGCATCGTGGCACTGTTTGCCGCGGCCGACACCCAGGCGGCGGCAAGCCTGGGCGCGGCCTATGCCCCTTCGGAAGAGATCGAGCGGCTGCTCTCGGTGCTCGGGCGTCGCGGCGCGCGCCTCTGGGTGGTCGACACCCGCTCGCGGGTGCGTGGGTTGTCGGGAAGCCTCGGCGGGGGCGATGCCGCGCTTCGAATGAGCGGATGGCTGCGCCATGTCGCCGCCCTCGTCGTACCGACGCCGCGCGCCGCCGTCGGGGACGACTCGAAGCCGGTCAGCGAGCAGATCGATCGCGCACTGATCGGCGTGTCCGGCGCGCCACTGTGGCGAGGTACCGTCAATCGCGATGTGGCGATCCTGTCGGCGGCACAACCCATCTTCGTGGGCGACGACATCGTCGGCGCCGCGGTGGTCGAGGAAACCACCGCCTCGATCCAGATCCTGAAGCAGGCGGCGCTCGAGAAGCTCCTCGTGGTCACGCTGCTGGTGGTCGGCGGCGCGCTGGCGATCCTGCTCGCGTTCGCCGGGCGCCTCGCCTCCCGCGTGCGCCGGCTTCACGCCGAAGCCGAGAGCGCGATCGACGCGCAGGGCCGGGTACGGGCGCCGATCACGCCCTCGGATGCACGCGACGAGATCGGCGACCTGTCGCGCACCATGGCCGCGGTGTTGCAGCGGCTCAACCAGTACAACGCCTATCTCGAGGCGATGGCAGGGCGCCTGTCGCACGAATTGCGTACGCCGGTTGCGGTGGTGCGCTCGTCCCTCGACAACCTCAAATCCCAGCCGCTACCGGCCGAAGCACGCGTCTACGTCGAGCGCGCGGGCGAGGGCGTGGGAAGGCTCGCGCGCCTCATCTCGCGTCTCTCCGAAGGCTCGCGCCTCGAGCAGATGCTGGAGAGCGCCGAGCGGGAACGCTTCGACCTGGCCGCAGTGGTGTCCGGATGCGTCGAGGGCTATCGGGAGGCTCATGGACCGGGGCGCTTCGAACTCGCGAGCCCCGCGGGCCCGATCTGGATCGACGGCGTGCCCGACGCATGGGCGCAGCTGCTCGACAAGCTGGTCGAGAACGCGCACGACTTCGCCCCCGAGGGCACTGCAGTGCGCGTGTCCCTGGCCGCGCGCGGCAAGGGTGCGATCCTCGCGGTGGAGAACTCGGGACCGCCGCTGCCGGAGCCGGCGCGCGCGGGCCTATTCGACTCGATGGTGTCGATGCGCGCTCCCGACGACGGCGCCCATCTCGGGCTCGGCCTCTACATCGTGCGCATCGTCGCCGAATACCATGGGGGGACGGTTCGCGCCGCGAACCTCCCGGGCAATGGCGGGGTGCGGTTCGAAGTCGATCTGCCGTAAACTTGGCTCTCGAAAACAGCCGCAAGAATACCCACTTGGCACGCATCCTCCTGCTGCTCGTCATCATCTTCGTGCTCTACCTGCTGTTTCGGGGGTTCTTCCGCTCGCAGGCCGGCAAGGGCCCGCCGCCGGCGTCCGGCGAGCTCGGCGAAGACATGGTCGCCTGCTCGCGTTGCGGCGTGAACCAGCCGCGCAGCGAGACGCGCGACCTCGAAGGACAGCTGGTCTGCGCGAACAACCCGCGATGCCATTGAGCGCGGGGTGAGCGCGGCCGCGGGGACCCTGGCTCGGAAGGCGCGCACGCCGCGCTCCGCCTCCCTCATCGTCGAGGCCGACGATGCCACCTGGCGCACGCTTGCCGTCTTCTGCGGCTATCGCGTCGTGCTTGCGCTCTTCATGGCGGCCGCGTTCGCCTTCCTGAACCGCTTCTTCAACCTGGGTTTCCTGGCCCCTGCCGTGGTGGTGCCCACGCTCGTCGCGTACACGACGCTCGCGCTGGTGCTGCTCGTTCCCGCGCGCTTGCGCGAGCCCAGCCTCACCCTCCAGGTGACCGCGGGCGTTTACGTCGACATCGCCGCGATCGTGATGCTCATGTATGCCAGCGGTGGAGTGCGTTCCGGGCTGGGCATGATCCTGCTGGTGTCGCTCGCCGCCGCCGGTCTCATCACTCGCGGACGGCTCACGTATTTCTACGCGGCCTCCGCCGCCCTCGCGGTGCTGCTCGAGCAGACCTTCCAGCTGTGGCGCCACGACGCTGGCCCCCAGGATTTCGTCCAGGCGGGGCTGACCAGCGGAGCCTTCTTCGCCACCGCGGGCCTTGCGTCGGCGCTCGCGCGTTACGCGCAGACCAGCGACCAGATCGCGGAGGAGCGCAAGCTCGACCTCGCCAATCTCTCGCAGATCAACGAGATCGTGATCCGCGACATGCAGGACGGCATCCTGGTGGTGGACGCCCAGGGTCGCATCCGCCAGCACAACCCGCGCGCCATGCAGCTGCTCGGAATTCTGCCCGAGGGCCGCTGGCCGCTGCTCTCCGAATACGCGCCCGAGATCGCGTCGCTGCTCGATGGCTGGCGCAAAGGCTCCGAGGGGACTTTCATGCAGCTGCGCGCACCCCGCGTTGCCGGCGAGCTGCAGGTGCATTTCGTGCCGATCGGGTCGGGCGATCCCGCACCGGCCGTGGTGTTCGTGGAAGACGTCGGCCGGATGCGCGCCCAGGCGCAGCAGATGAAGCTTGTCGCCCTCGGGCGGCTCACCGCCTCGATCGCCCACGAGATCCGCAATCCGCTGTCATCCATCGGACACGCGGCGGAATTGATGGAGGAAGACAGCGCGCTGAGCGTTGAGGAGACGCGGCTTCTGGCAATCATCCGCAGCAACGTGCATCGCCTCGACCGCATCGTGCAGGAGGTGCTCTACCTCAACCGCCGCGATCGCGCGGAGCCCGAGTCGATCGACCCGCTGCCCTACCTGGCCCATTTCACGCAGGGGTTCTGCGCGACCGAGAAATGCCCGCCGGAGACGATCGACCTGCAGGTGCGGACCGCGCAGCGCATGCGGTTCGATCGCCAGCACCTCGACCAGGTTCTCTGGAACATCGTGCGCAACGCCATTCGCCATTGCCGCCGGCTGCCCGGTTCGATCCGCATCGTGGTCTGGCCCGCGGCCACCACCGGCAAGCTGTTGGTCGACGTGCACGACGACGGGCCCGGCGTGTCGCGCGAGACCCAGGCGCACCTGTTCGAGCCGTTCTTCACCACCGCCACCCAGGGCACGGGCCTGGGCCTATACATCGCGCGCGAGCTTTGCGAGGGAAATGGCGCGCGCCTGGAATACGTGGAGAATCCCGCAGGCGGCCAGTTCCGCATCACCCTGGAGGGAGGCTGAGTTGATCCGCAAGGCCGTGCTCATCGTCGACGACGAAGCCGACATCCGCGAGCTGCTGGTGCTCACGCTGTCGCGCATGGGCGTCGACGCCGATACCTGCTCCACCATCAACGAGGCGAAGGAGGCCCTCGCCGCACGCGCCTACGACCTGTGCCTCACCGACATGCGCCTGCCCGACGGCGACGGGCTCGATCTCCTGAAGTTCATCGCCGATAACCATGGCAACACCCCGGTGGCGGTGATCACCGCCTATGGCTCGACCGAGAACGCGGTGCTCGCCCTCAAGGCGGGCGCCTTCGACTACCTTGCCAAGCCGATCAAGCTCGAGCAGTTGCGCCCGCTGGTGATGTCGGCGCTGAAATTGCCCAAGCCGACGCAGTCGCGGCGCGCATCGATCGGCGAGACGGCGGCACCTGGCACCCCGCGCCTGCTCGGCGAATCCCCGGCCATCGTGCGCGCGCGCGACATGATCGGGCGGCTCGCGCGCTCCCAGGCGCCGGTGTACATCACCGGGGAATCGGGCAGCGGCAAGGAGGTCGCCGCGCGGTTGATCCACAGCGGCTCGTCGCGGGCGGACGCGGCGTTCGTCGCGGTCAACTGCGGAGCGATCCCCGAGAACCTGATGGAGAGCGAGTTCTTCGGCTACAAGAAGGGCGCCTTCACCGGCGCCGACAGCGACAAGATGGGCTACCTGCAGGCGGCGCAGAAGGGCACGCTCTTCCTCGACGAAGTCGGCGACCTGGCGTTGGCGATGCAGGTGAAGCTGCTGCGCGTGATCCAGGAGAAAAAGGTGCGCCGCGTGGGCGATACGCAGGAGGACACGATCGATGTCCGCATCATTTCCGCCACGCACCGCAGCCTTGCCGAGCAGGTCGAGGCAGGCGAATTCCGCCAGGACCTCTTCTACCGGTTGAACGTGATCGAGCTCAAGATGCCGAGCCTGCGCGAGATCCCCGAGGACATCCCGTTGATGGTCGGCGAGGTGGTCGAGCGGCTGGCGCGCCAGAACGGCACCCCCACGCCCGTGATCAGCGAGGAGGCGATGCTGCAGCTGCGGCGCTACGACTTCCCGGGCAATGTGCGCGAGCTGGAGAACATTCTCGAGCGCGCGATGGCGCTCTGCAGCGACAACCAGGTCACGGCCACCGACCTCTACCTCACTCAGGGGGCCTCCAAGGACCGGCCCGCGTCGCTCGACGGCGCGCTCGGCACCCGCGGCCTGCCGCTGCACGAATTCCTCGACCAGGTCGAGCGCGACGCGATCATGAAGGCGCTCGAGACCACGCGCTTCAACAAGACCGCGGCCGCCAAGCTCCTCGGCATCACCTTCCGGTCGCTGCGCTATCGCCTCGACCGCCTCGGCATTGACTGAGTTCCGGCAGTCGCCCCATTTCGACGAGCGCCCGCCGGACGAGAAGGTGTCGCTGCTGGTGATCCACGCGATCTCGCTGCCGCCGGGTGAATTCGGCGGGCCGTTCATCGACGACCTCTTCATGGGGACGCTGCACCCGGGCGCGCATCCGTATTTCGCGGGCCTGGCGGGAGTGCGCGTCTCGGCGCATTTTCTCGTTCGCCGCGATGGCACGCTCGTTCAATATGTGCCGTGCGACAAGCGCGCGTGGCACGCAGGCGAATCGAGTTGGAAGGGCCGCAGCCGTTGCAACGATTTCTCGATCGGGGTCGAGCTCGAGGGCGCCGACGACGTGCCGTTCTCCGAGCCGCAATACGAGGCGCTCGCGAAGCTGATCGCCAACCTCGAGTTCCGCTACGGCAAGCTCGACGTCGCCGGCCATAGCGACGTCGCCCCTGGCCGCAAGACCGACCCCGGCCCCTGGTTCGAGTGGGCCCGCATTCGCGCCACTGTCACGTAATTGTTACTGCTCAATTCTTCAGCAAGAACCCCCGCCAAGGCCCTGAATCCCCAACGAAAAAAAGAGACGAAAAAGTCTCTTGCTTTGCCCATGGGCCTTTACTAGACTTTGTGCCGTTGGTCCCCATGCAGCACAATATATTGTGGATTATTGGGTGGATTACCGTGTTTGAAAGCTGTGCAAAACCCGGCACCAAGTCCGGCTAATTCACAAGAAATCCGGTACTTAGCAGGTCCAAGAAGCCTGTGACCGAGTGAACCACCGGGGCCGGCGCCGACCCCCGGTCCGTAGAACAGAAACCAGGAGACAGTCCATGCGCTTGGCATCCGATATCCACCCCGCCGCCCCCCTCGCAACCCCCATCCTCGGTGAGGAGAGCAGTTCGGCCACGGCGGAGCGATTCGCGGATTACAAGATCATCCGGCGCAATGGCGCGGTGGTGGGATTCGAGCCCGACAAGATCGCGGTGGCGATGACCAAGGCGTTCCTCGCGGTCGCGGGCAACACGGCGGCGGCGAGCGCCGGCGTTCGGGACAAGGTGCAGTCGCTCACCGAGGCGGTGGTCCAGTCGCTGATGCGCCGCCATCCGGCGGGCGGCACGTTCCACATCGAGGACGTGCAGGACCAGGTCGAGCTCGCAATGATGCGCGCCGGCGAGCACCAGGTCGCGCGCAGCTACGTGCTCTACCGCGAGGAGCGCGCACGCGAGCGCGCCAAGCGCGTCCAGGAGGCGGTGGAGTCGCGCGCCCCGCGCATCCACGTGATGGTGGGCGGCGCGCGCGAGCCGCTCGACAACGCCAAGCTGGAAGCCCTCATCGCCTCTGCCTGCGAGCACCTCCACGCGAATACCGAAGTCGATCCGCGCAAGATCATGGACGCCACGCTGCGCGACCTCTACGACGGCGTGCCGCTCGAGGAAGTCCACAAGTGCGCGATCCTCGCCGCGCGCATGCTGATCGAGCAGGACCCCGACTACACCTACGTGAGCGCGCGCCTGCTGCTGCACACCATCCGCCGCGAGGTGCTGGGCGAGGAGGTGATGCACGCGGAGATGGCGACCCGCTACGCCGAGTATTTCCCGACGTTCGTGAGCCAGGGCGTGAAGGCACAGCTGCTCGACGAGCGGCTCGCATCCTATGACCTGAAGCGCCTCGGCGCAGCCCTCAAGCCCGAGCGCGACCTGCAGTTCAACTACCTCGGCCTGCAGACGCTCTACGACCGCTACTTCCTCCATATCCACGACAATCGCATCGAGCTGCCGCAGGCGTTCTACATGCGCGTGGCGATGGGGCTGAGCCTGAACGAGATCAACCGCGAGGAGCGCGCGATCGAGTTCTACAACGTGCTGTCGACCTTCGATTTCATGTCGTCCACGCCCACCCTCTTCAACGCCGGGACGCTGCGCTCGCAGCTGTCCTCGTGCTACCTCACCACCGTTGCCGACGACCTGGACGGGATCTATGAAGCCATCAAGGAAAACGCGCTCCTCAGCAAGTTCGCCGGCGGACTCGGAAACGAC
>JANNKG010000009.1:0-7471 GCA_031396185.1 Burkholderiales bacterium
TGGTCACGAAGTTTGTGACGCAGAAGGGGTAAGTCGCTATCGGACTGTCCATGAATCGCGCAGCGTCACCGCTCGGTTGAATATTGGCGATCCCGCCTTCGAGTCTCTGCTATCCCACACAAAGTACCCATGCCTCTCAAACTGAAACCGCTCTTCCGGATTCGCGTCTTTCAGTGACGGTTCGAGGTACGCAGTAATGACCGTCTTCGCATTCGGATTCACATCATCCAGGTACGTATGGGTCCCCGTCCCGGGGTGCGGCTCGCGGAACAGCCGGTCGTATAAACGCACCTCGCACTCATGGGCGTGAGCCGCAGAGAGCCAGTGAATCACCCCCTTCGTCTTGATCTTGTCAGCGCCCGGCGTACCTGACTTCGAGTCCTCGACAAAGTCGCAGTGAACTTCAGTAACCTCGCCCGTGGTCGTGTCCTTTGAGAAGCCAGTGCAGCGAACTACCCAGCCGTACTTGAGCCGCACGGTGTTGCCGGGGAAGAGGCGAAAGTAGCCCTTCGACGGGACCTCCATGAAGTCCTCGCGCTCGATCCAGAGCTCGCTGGAAAATGGAATTGACCGCTTGCCCCAATCGGCCTTCTGCGGATGGTTGGGCGCGAAGCACTCGTCGCCCTGGCCCTTCGGCCAGTTGTCGATCACCAGCTTCAAGGGATCGAGAACCGCAATGCGCCGCGGCGCGATCTCATTCAGCACCTCCCGCTGGCAGTCCTCCATCAGCGAGTAGTCGATGTGGGAGTCGCTCTTCGAAACGCCCCACGCGTTCCACGAACAGGCGAATCCCCTCGGGCGTATAGCCGCGCCGGCGAACGCCCAGGAGCGTCGGCATGCGCGGGTCGTCCCAGCCGTCCACGTGCTTCTCCTCGACCAGCTGCTTGAGGAACCGCTTGCTCATCACGGTGTAGGTGAGGTTGAGCCGCGAGAACTCGATCTGCTGCGGAAGGGGGCGCTGCAACCCGCCGAGGGACGCGATCTTGTCGAGCAGCCAGTCGTAGAACGGCCGCTGGTCCTCGAACTCCAGCGTGCACAGCGAATGCGTGATGTTCTCCAGCGCGTCCTCAATCGGGTGCGCGTAGGTGTACATCGGATAGATGTGCCACTTGTCGCCGGTGCGGTGGTGCTCGGCGTTCCGGATGCGGTAGATCGCCGGGTCGCGCATGTTGATGTTGGGCGACTTCATGTCGATCTTCGCGCGCAGCAGGTGGGTGCCGTCGGCGTGCTTGCCATCCCGCATCTCGGCGAAGAGCCGCAGGTTCTCCTCCACGGAGCGCAGCCGATAGGGCGACTCGGTGCCGTGCTCCGTGAGAGAGCCCCGCGTGGCGCGCAGCTCGTCGGCGGTCTGTGAATCGACGTACGCGTCGCCGCTCTTGATTAACGCGACCGCGAAGTCGTACATCCAGTCGAAGTAATCGGACGCGTGGTACAGGTTCTCGTCGTTCTTGCCCCAGTGGAAACCCAGCCAGTGCACGGCATCGAGGATGCCGTCGACGAATTCCTGCTCCTCCTTCTCGGGGTTGGTGTCGTCGAAGCGCATGTGGCAGACGCCACCGAAGTCGTCAGCCAATCCGAAATTCAGGCAGATCGATTTCGCATGCCCGATGTGGAGATAGCCGTTGGGCTCCGGGGGGAAACGCGTGCGGATCTTTGCGGGATCGGCGGGTGCCGCCGCGTGCTTGGATGCGGGCCCCGGCTCGCCGCCCCATTTGCGGCCGGCGTACTTGCCCTGCGCCAGGTCGCGCTCGATGTGCTGGCGGATGAAGTTGGTGTGGTGCGCGCCTTCGGGGGGCGTCTTGGTATCGTTGGGCATCTATAAACAGTCTGATTTCAAAAGGGAATTCGATATTCTGCCCGACCGGCGTGCGGCAGGCGACGGGAGGGCCTTGGCGGATGTTAAATTGTCCCATGACGCTGCGTTTGATCCTCTTCGTCCTGGGACTGGCCGCCACGACGGCATTCGCCGAAATCGAGGTGCTGCCAGGCTCGTCGCCCCAGCGTGCGCTCGTGCGCGATGTCTTGCCGAACCCGGTGCGCTTGCGGGTGCTGGATGCCGGCGTGCCGGTCGCCAACGCCCGTGTCACTTTCTATTCGCAGGCAGCTTCCCTCAGCTACGGCGGGGTCGCCTCCCGCGACGGGAGCGAATGCCGAATCGGGGACCTCACACAGATTTGCGAGGCCCTCACGAACAACGAGGGCATTGCGCAGTTCGTCACGCTGACCAGCCATTTCGCCCGTACCAATACCGTGAACTTCAGGGCCACGGATTTGGCCGGGAGCCGCCTCTTTGGCGACGTGGACCTCACGTTCCAGTTCGATCCCCGGGCCGCCCCCCTGCAGTTGGCAGTCGCCTCGGGCGGGGGCCAGCAAGTGCTGATGGGCAGCATCGCGCCCATGCCGATCCGCATCACGCTGAATACGGCCGATGGTCGCCCGGTCGTCGGCAAATACATCCAGATGGATCCTCGAAGCTACAGCATTGATTGGCTGGGCTTCGACGCTGGCGCGCCGGCGGTCTTCACCGACGCTTTCGGCATGGCAACTTTGCCCTCGCTTTTCGCGGGGTGGGGAGTTGGCCGGCACGAGCTGCGGGTGTATTTGTTCGATCAAGACGCCGGCGCAATCGTCAGCATCTCCACCGACGTTACCGTGGTGAACGAGCGCGGCGTGCCAGACGTCGATCTCACCAGCATGTGGTGGGCGGGCCCGCTCGAGAACGGCTGGGGGATGAGCGTCGTCAAGCACGGCGCCCAGCTTTTCAACGTGCTGTTTGTCTACGACGACGCGGGACTCCCCACCTGGTACGTCCAACCGGGTGGCACGTGGTCCCAAGGCGTCGGCACCTCGTTCTACGGTCGTCTGTATTCGCCACGATCCGCCCCCTGGTTTGCCTATGACTCTTCGCAGTTGGTCGCGGGCCAGAGCGTGGGGGAGGCTAGTCTGGCCTTCCGGGGGCCTGAACGCAGTTCGCTGTCGGGGGACATACGGCCAAACCTGCGCGTGGACAAGGAACTCGAACGCCAGGACTTCACCGGCGATCGCGCTTCGCCCCTCGCGGGCGTGGCCGACATGTGGTGGGGCGGGCCGCAGCAGAACGGCTGGGGCATCGCGATCCACGAGCAGTTCGGAAATCTCTTCCTGGTCTGGTTCACTTACGGCGCGGACGGCAAGCCGACATGGTTCGCGATGCCGGGCGGGGAGTGGGTCACGCCTACGGCGTATTCGGGAGCCATCTACCGCACGGTGGGCACATCCTGGGTCGTCGGCCCGTATGACGCGTCGAAGCTCCAAGTGCAGGCGGTCGGGCGTTACACCGTTCGCTTCAGCGACACGGGCCATGCGGCCTTCGACTACTCGGTCGATGGACGATCGGGCACGCTGAGCATCCAACGCCAGCCGTTCGACTGAGAATGATTCCTCGCGCGCTCCGGGCGCTCCTTTTTGTCCTCATCGCGTTCGTCCCGGCCCAGGCCGCGGCGGCGACGAGCGCGCAGGCACTCACTCCCCACAACACCAGCGTCCTCGGCGGCGAGCGCCAGGACTACGCCGTGCGTTTCTTCGACGCGTTCGGAAATCCCGCGGTCGGCGAGCCGGTGCGCTTCGCCAACGACGCGTGCGGCTTCTTCCAGAACGGACTGCTTGCCGTGACCGTACTCACCGATTCGACCGGTGTCGCGACGGCCACCTTCACCGCGCGGCCGCAGGGCATCAGCTGCTGGGTGGTGGCGAGCGCGGGGGCGAGCGTGCGCTTCAACGTGTTCACCTACACCGCCGCGCAGGTGTACATCGAAGGCGATCTACTGCCTTCGGAGCCGCGACCCGGCGAGGAATTCACGTTGACCGCCGGGGTTTACCAGGGTGCGTATCCCATCTACGGGGCCGAGGTCACCGCGCGAGTGATTCCCGGGAGCATCACGGCATCGCTCTCACCAGGCGAGGGCAACATGGGCCAGTCGAGCCGCGGCGTGGACTTCTCCGTCAAGCCCGAGGATCGCATCGGTGATTTCGAGGTGGAGGTTTCCCATCGCGGCGTCGCTCGGCGCTTCGCGTTCGCCACGCCCGCCTCGCCGATGCAGGACATGTGGTGGGCCGGGGCGGTCGAGAATGGCTGGGGGATGAGCGTCGTGCAGCATCGCGACACGCTTTTCTCCGTGATCTACGCCTACGACGCCGCCGGCAAGCCCATCTGGTACGTGATCCCCGGTGGCGTGTGGAATGAAGCGAAGACCGTCTTCACCGGCCCGCTTTACCTCCCCACGGGCACGCCGTACTCCGCCTACGATGCGTCGAAGTTGCTGGTGAATGCGCCGGTGGGAAACGCGACGATCACGTTTGGTTCTGCGAGCAAGGGCACGCTCGACTACACGATCAACGGCGTCTCGGGCCGCAAGCCCCTCTCGCGCCAGGCATTCGGTCCGGTGGAGGAGGGCGCGCCGCTCACCGGCCTGGGCGACATGTGGTGGGGCGGCGAACAGCAGAACGGCTGGGGGCTCGCGCTCCTGCAGCAGTACAAGTCGATTTTCGGCGTGTGGTTCACCTACGATGCCGCCGGCGCGCCAACCTGGTTCGTGATGCCCGCCGGCCGCTGGGACACGCTCACGTCCTACGAAGGCCGTTTGTATCGAACCACCGGCTCGCCATGGCTCGGGCAACCGTATGACGCGAACCTGTTGAAGGCGATCGACGTGGGAACGTTCCGCTTCAGGTTCTCCGGCGACACGGCGGAGTTTGAATACACGATCGACGGCAAGCCCGGGACTATTCCGGTGATGAGGCAGGGCTTCTGATGGCACCTTCGTCATACCCGCGTAGGCGGGTATCCAATTTCATCGCCTTCCTCCTCCTCCTCGTCCTTTCGCTCGGCACCGCCGCCGGCCCGCTCGACGGCGACTTCGATCGCCTCGAGCGCGCGCTCCGGCTGAAGCCCATGCAGAAGGAGCAGTTCGACGTCGCGGTGGGGTCCACACGACGCGCGCTCCTGGCGGTTGCGATGGCGGGCCTGCAGGTGAAGGAGCGCATCGCGCAGGAGCTCTCCAAGCCGCGGCCGGATCTCAACGCGCTCTACGACATCCACGAGCAGGTGATCGAGCAGAACAAGCCGATCTTCCGCGAGACGCGCAACGAGTGGCAGAAGCTCTACGCGCTGCTGGACGACGAGCAGACCGCGATCGCCAAGCGCTACATCGAGGACAAGCTGAACATCCTCGTGCCGAAGTGACGTGCACGCGCAACATCCTCCTCGCGATCGTCCTCTGCTGTAGCGGCGTCGCAAACGCGGCGTTCAGCGGTTCGATCGTCGATGCCGCGTTCGTGGCGAAGGCGATGGCGCGCGGCGCGATCGTCTGGGATGTGCGCCCCACCGCCGCCTATTTCGACGCCCACCTCCCTGGCGCTGTCAACATCGATCACGTGGCGAAGGCTTTGCTCGACGAGAAGTCCGCGCAATTCCTGCCAATCGAGGTGATCGCAGCAAGGCTGGGCGGCGCGGGCATCGATATCAAGCGCGAGATCGTGGTGTACGGCTCACCCGGCAGCGCCTACGCGTATTTTGCGCAGTTCGCCCTCGAATATTTCGGCGCGCGGCGCGTGCACGTGTTTCACCAGGGCATCGACGGCTGGAGGGCGGCGAAACGGCCGGTTTCGACCGCGCCGGTGACGCTCAAGCGTGTGAAGATCCGCCCCTTCGCCAATCCCGCGATGCTTGCGACCACGGGCGAGGTGGTGGCGCGCATCGGCAGCCGGGATGTCCAGTTCATCGACGTCCGGCGGCTGGGTGAATTCAACGGCGACGAGTCCGAGACGCTGCACGGCGGCCACATCCCCGGTGCGGTCCACATTCCCTACAGCGAGCAGCTGGTCGACCCGGCTGCGCCCCGGAAGATCATGGCGAAGGAGATCACCACGACTTCCGGGATGGCGCTCAAGAACCGCGCCCAACTGAAGGCGCTCTACGCCGGCCTGGATCCGAAGAAGGAAACCATCGTCTACTGCCACACCGGCATCCGTGCCTCGATGACCGCCGCGGTGCTGGCGCGCCTGGGCTTCCACAGCGTACGGCTCTACCACGCCTCCTGGCTCGAATACGGTAACCAGCCGAACGCTGAAGTCGAGCAGTAGATCGACGTAAGCGGTCGCCCCCGCGCAGGCGGGGGCCCAATTCTGTGGAACAATGACGGCGGGCGAAAAGACCCACGGAGGAGAAAGCATGGAAGCACTGAAGACGTCCTCGGATGTCCTGTTCATCCTGCTGGGCGCGATCATGGTGCTCGCGATGCACGCGGGCTTCGCGTTCCTCGAGCTCGGCACGGTTCGCAAGAAGAACCAGGTGAACGCCCTGATGAAGATCCTCGTGGACTTCTCGGTGTCCACGGTGGCGTACTTCTTCATCGGCTATTCGGTCGCCTACGGCGTCACCTTCTTCGCGGGCGCGGAGACACTGGTGCAGAAGAGCGGCTACGAGCTGGTCAAGTTCTTCTTCCTCCTCACCTTCGCCGCCGCGATTCCGGCGATCGTCTCGGGCGGCATCGCCGAGCGCTTCCGCTTCAATCCCCAGATCGCCGCGACGTTCCTGCTGGTCGGTTTTCTCTACCCGTTCTTCGAATCCATCGCATGGAACCAGGGGTACGGGATACAGCCGTGGATCAAGGCCGCCTTCGGCGAGGAGTTCCATGACTTCGCGGGCTCGGTGGTGGTGCACGCGATGGGCGGATGGGTCGCGCTCGCGGCGGTAATACTTCTCGGGCCGCGGCTCGGACGCTACACGAAGGAGGGACGCGTGATTGCGTTCCCGCCATCGAACATTCCATTCCTGGCGCTAGGCGCCTGGATCCTGACGGTGGGCTGGTTCGGATTCAATGTGATGAGTGCGCAGACAATCGACAAGATCGCGGGGCTGGTCGCGATGAATTCGCTGATGGCGATGGCGGGCGGCACCATCGCGGGGTTGGTGGTCGGTCGCAACGACCCGGGATTCGTGCACAACGGGCCGCTCGCCGGGCTGGTGGCCATCTGCGCAGGCTCCGACGTGATGCATCCGCTCGGCGCGCTCACCACCGGCGCGGTGGCGGGCGCGATCTTCGTGTGGATGTTCAACTTCACGCAGGACCGCTGGAAGATCGATGACGTGCTCGGCGTGTGGCCGCTGCACGGCCTCTGCGGCACCTGGGGCGGGCTGGCCTGCGGCATCTTCGGCACCAAGGCATTGGGCGGCCTGGGCGGCGTCACCTTCATGAGCCAGCTCGTCGGCACCGCGATCGGCGTCGCGATTGCGCTCGGGGGCGGTTTCCTGATCTACGGCCTGCTCAAGAAAACCGTCGGCATTCGCCTCGACCCCGAATCGGAGTACAACGGCGCCGACATCGCCATCCACCGCATCAGCGCCACTCCCGAGCGCGACGACTAACCGCAATAAAAGGGTCAGACACTTTCATTCGCGCGAATGAAGGAGTCTGACCCTTTTATTCGTTGG
>JANNKG010000056.1:0-9161 GCA_031396185.1 Burkholderiales bacterium
TACAACGTCTACCCAAAGGAGGTCGAGCTCGCACTCGACGAGTTGCCCGCCGGTGATGATCAGGTCCTTCGACCTCCCGACAATGGTGAGATACCCGTCCTTCGAGAGGCTTCCCATGTCGCCGGTGCGGAAGTACCCGTCCGGGGTGAACTCCTCGAGATTCTTCTCGGGCATGCGCCAGTAGCCCGGGAAGACATTGGGACCCTTCACGAGTACGTGGCCAATGGCGCCGGGCGCGCACCGGCCTCCGGTCTCGTCCGCGATCTGCACGTCCGTGCCCGGAAGGGCCGGTCCCACGGAACCCGCGCGCCGCTCGCCCGTGAGCGGATTCGAGGTGAGCATCCCGGTCTCGGTCATGCCGTAGCGCTCGAGAATGCGCTGGCCGGTGCGCGACTGGAACCCGACATGGGTTTCGGCGAGCAGCGGCGCCGAGCCCGAAACGAAGAGGCGCATGCCGGCGCACGCCGCGCGCGTGAGGCCCGGTTCCGCCAGCAACCTCGAGTAGAACGTCGGCACCCCCATGAAGACGCTCGAGGCTGCGAAGTCGGCGATCGCCTGCCGCGCGTCGAAGCGGGCGCGGAAGCGCATCGCGGAACCGTTCATCAGTACGCAGTGGCACGCCACGAAGAGCCCGTGGACGTGGAATAGCGGCAACATGTGCACCAGGACATCATCGGGGCGAAAGCCCCACTCCCGATGCAGGACTTCGGCGTTGGAGGCGAGGTTGCGATGCGTGATCATCGCGCCCTTCGAGCGCCCGGTGGTGCCGGAGGTATAGAGAATGGCGGCGAGATCGTCGCCGGCACGTTCCACGGTGGCGAAGCGGGCGGGCGCGCTGCGCGCGGCATCGGCCAGCGTGCCGCCGCCGTGCTCGTCGAGGGAGAACACCGCGCCGATTTCCAGGCGGGCGGCGAGCGGCGCGAGCCACGGCATCGACCGGGGCTGCGCCACCACCGCGCGCGGCTCGGCGTTTTCCAGGAAGTACGCCACCTCCGCCTCCTGGTAGGCGCTGTTGAGCGGCAGGTAGGCGAATCCCGCGCGCAGGCAGGCGAGGTAGAGAATCAGCGCCTCGGGTGACTTCTCGACTTGCACCGCGACCCGATCGCCAGGTTCGAGGCCAAGACCCGCGAGGAGCGCCGCGTAGCGCGCCGCGCCTTCCTCGGCCTGGGCATACGACAGGCTTCCGCCATCCTCGAGAAGCAGCAGCGGTTGCCCGCGGTCGGAGGGGAAGCGCGATTCGAATTGGGCGTACAGGTTCTGGTTCATACGGTCCCGGGAAGGAAACCCAGCCTGAGCTCCTCGTCGGCGACGCCCGCCGCGCGGTAGTCGTCGAAGGTGGGAACACCCACCGGATCCTGGCCCAGGATCGCAGCGACCGCGGCCCCCGGCAACACCTGGATATCGGCCTCGTGAAGGCTCGCAACCCGATGCGCCGGCGCGGCAAGCGCCACGTATATTCCCCCGCCCGCCTGGCCCACGATGCTGAGTCCAACCCGCGTGCCGCGCTGCGCCAGGTGATCGAGCGCAAGGCTCATGTCGACGATGAACTCGCTCAGCACCACCTTCTCGTCCTCCAGGCGAGCCGCGTGGGTCGCGCAGTCGAGGAACACCTCAAGATGCGCCGGCGGGCTGGCTGCGAGCTTCCACGCCTTGTCGGCAAAGCGCCATGCGCGCTCGGCGCCCACGGGCCTGCGTCCGACGAGCCCCAGGAACACTTCGGCTCCGCCGTCCCGACGACCCTCCCCTTCGAGCAGCCCGTGGTTCTCGCGCGCCTCGCAGCCGTCGGCGTAGATGCGCTCGAGGTCGCGGCGGCGAACCGGCTCCATGGGTATCTCGCCCAGGGGGCGCTCGAATCGCCGCGCGAGCTTCGCATGCGTTGCTTGCGAATCCGGTGGTGAGGCGCCGAGGGCGGTGCGAAGCCAAGGGGTGATGTCTGCGCCCAGCTCCCAGACGGAATTCGCCTCGCTTGAACGCGCGCGCGCCGCCGGTGACATCGCCGATTCCGCCATCGCGCGGAACATCTCGTCGATCGCACTCATGCCCGCCTGGGCAGCGAGGATCGCGGGCCCCGACATCGCGAGCTGCGTGGCCGGGCTGAAAAGGCGGTGCGACGCCACGTGCGCCAGCATGCTCGACCCGCCGTAGCAATGACGGCCCAGAACGGCGACCATCGGCGTGCCGGACGCGCGGAACTGCAATGCGGCATGGAACAACGCACGGAATACGCCCAATGCCTTCAGTCCCTCGGACACCTTTGCGCCGGCGGAGTCGAGATGGACGACCAGAGGCGCGCGCTCGAGGGCGGCTACCTTGAGGAGCGCGACCAGCCGCTCCGCTTCGTCGGTGCCGATCGCGCCGCTGGCAAAGCGGCTCTCCACGATCGCCACGCGCACCGTGCGGCGGTCGATGGTCCCGCGCCCCGTCGTGAGATTGCCGGCGCGCTCTCCCTGCGGCTGGAACGCAAGGGCGGTGCGCAACGCGTCGAGAATCGTTGCCGGCGGGCTCACAGCGCCTCCGCAACGATGGCTATCGGGTGGCGCGCTACGCGACCGGCACCGTGGGCGATCTGCTGCCGGCAGCTGGTACCCGCCGCGACTATGGTCGCTCCTCCCGCCGCGCGCACGGCGGGAAGCAGCGCCAATTCACCCATCTTCATCGACACGTCGTAATGCTCGTGGCCAAAGGCTCCCGCCATGCCGCAGCAGGTCGACTCGATCGCCTCGACCTGTGCCCCAGGGATCGCTCGCAGGAGCGCAAGCGTTGCATCGAAGGCGCCGAAGGCCTTCTGGTGGCAGTGGCCGTGCACGCGAATCCGCGCCAGGGCCGATGCGCGCCACGGGGGCTTCACGCGGCCTGCGGCCATTTCGGCCACGAGATACTCGTCGACCAGCTGCGCGCTCGCCAGCCTCTGCACCAGGCGATCGCCCGGGAACATCGCCGGATACTCGTCACGGAATGTAAAGAGGCACGACGGCTCCAGTCCGACGATCGGCGTGCCCGCCTCGAGGTGCGGCGTGAGTGCGGCGAGCGTGCGCCGCGCCTCCGCACGCGCCTCATCCATCATCCCGGCAGTCAGGTAGGTGCGCCCGCAACATAGCGCCCGTCCCCTTGGCGGGTCGATCTGCACGACGCGATGCCCGGTGGCTTCGAGCACCCTGGCCGCCGCGGCGAGATTGTCGGGCTCGAACCAGTTGTTGAACGTATCGGCGAACAGCACCACCGGCCTGCCATCGCCGCCGAGGCTTCGCGCCGTCGACGTCCACGCGCGTCGCCATGCGGGCAGCGGGCGGCGCCGGTCGAATCCCACCAGCGCCTCCATCGCCGCGCCCGCGCCCGGAAGCTTCTGGACGAGCGTGAGGAGCGGTTGCAGCGGGGCGAGCCAGCGCGAGTAGCGCGGGAGGTGGGCCACCATGCGGTCGCGAACAGTGAACCCATGGCGCTGCTTGTATGCGGCGAGAAACTCGATCTTCATCCGCGCCATGTCCACGCCGGTGGGACACTCGCGCTTGCAGCCCTTGCACGAGACGCACAGCTCGAGCGCCTCGCGCACCGCCTCGCCGGCGAAGTCCTCCCCTTCGATCTGTCCCGAGATCGCAAGCCTCAGGGTATTCGCCCGCCCGCGCGTGAGGTCGCGCTCATTTCCGGTGGCGCGATAGCTCGGGCACATGGTGCCGGCGTCGAACTTGCGGCAGTGGCCGTTGTTGTTGCACATCTCGACCGCGCCGCCCAGCCCGCCCCACTCGCTCCAGTCGAGCGCGCCGGCCGCAGCCTCGGCCGCGTATCCGGGCCGGTAGCGAAAAAGCGTGCGGTCGTCCTGGCGCGGAGGATTCACGATCTTGCCGGGATTCATGAGGCCACGCGGATCGAACCAGCCCTTGATCTCGGCAAGGCAGGCGGTCAGGCGCGGGCCGAAGAAGGGTGCGATCCATTCGGAGCGCACCAGGCCGTCGCCGTGCTCACCGGAGTAGGAGCCCTTGTAGCGGCGTACCAGGTCCGCCGCCTCCTCGGCGATGGCGCGCATGCGCAGCGCCCCGTCGCCCTTCATGTTGAGGATCGGGCGCACGTGCAGGCAACCCACGGAGGCGTGGGCGTACCACGTGCCCTCGGTGCCGTGCTTGCGGAACACCTCGGTGAGCTGCGAGGTGTACTCCGCAAGGTGCTCGAGCGGTACCGCGCAATCCTCGATGAACGACACCGGTTTGCCGTCGCCCTTCATCGACATCATGATGTTGAGCCCGGCCTTGCGCACTTCCCAGAGTGATTTCTGCCGGGCCGCATCGTCGATCTCGACCACCGAATCGGCAAAACCCAGGTCACCCATGAGCTCCGCGAGGCGCCGTACTCCCACGACCTGTGGCCCGCGTTCGGCACCGGCAAATTCCACCAGCAGTATGGCGTCGGGTGCGCCCTTCACGAAGGCGCGGATGGTGGGAGCGAAGGCCGCATTGGCGAGGGCGAGGTCGAGCATCGTGCGGTCGACGAGTTCCACCGCGCTCGGTCCCAGCTTGACGATGTGCTGCGCGGCCTCCATCGCGTCGTAGAAGCGCGGGAAGTGCGCCACGCCGAGCACCTTGTGGCGGGGGAGTTCGGCAAGCTCCAGATGGATCGCCTCGAACCACGCGAGCGTACCCTCGCTGCCGACCAGCAGCTTGGCGAGATTGCCCTCGGGGCCGAGCCGGTCGAGGTTGTACCCGGCCACGCGCCGCGCGACCTTGGGAAAGCGGATGGCGATCTCCTCGCGCTCGCGCTCGAACAGCGCGCGCGCCTTGTCCGCGATCGCGCGGATCGCGCCATCGGCGCTCTCCCCCGGCCCGAAGCGCCCGCGAACGCCGGTGGGCAGCCAGGCGTCGATGGCGAGCACGCGATCGACCATGTTGCCGTAGGCGAGCGAGCGCGAGCCACACGAGTTGTTGCCGGTCATGCCGCCGAGGGTCGCCTGCGCCGAGGTCGAAACGTCCACCGGATACCACAGTCCCAGCGAGCGCAACTCGGCATTGAGCGTGTCGAGGACGACACCCGGCTCGACGATCGCGCGGCGCGCATTCGCCTCCACCGCGTGGATGCGGTTCAGGTGCCTGGCTGCATCGATCACCAGCGCCTCGCCGACCGTCTGGCCGCATTGCGAGGTGCCCGCTCCCCTGGGGAGCACTGCCACCCCCTCCTCCACCGCGATCTGCATCGCCGCGATCGCGGCATCGATCGAACGCGGTATCACCACGCCGACAGGGGTGATCTGGTAGATCGACGCATCGGTGGAATATCGACCGCGGCTCGCGGCATCGAACAGCACCTCGCCGTCGATCTCCCGCTCCAGCCGGCGGGCGAGCGGCGAACGCTCGGCGCCTCGAACGAATCGCACGGCGTGAGGTCTGGAATGAGTCATGGGGGCTTTTACCGGAGTGCGTGCCAAACAAGTGCGTGCTGCGGCATTATGGATGAAGATCCGAGGAGAAGACCATGCCTGCCGGCCGCCACTTCCTGCAAATTCCGGGACCCACCAACGTACCCGACCGGGTCCTGCGCGCCATCGACCGGCCCACCATCGACCATCGCGGGCCCGAGTTCCAGGTGCTCGCAAAGTCGGTTCTCGAGGGCATGAAGCGCGTCTTCCGCACCCGCCATCCGGTGATCATCTACCCCGCTTCGGGTACCGGCGCCTGGGAAGCCGCGCTGGTGAATACGCTGTCTGCCGGCGACAAGGTGTTGATGACGGAGACGGGCCACTTCTCCGCACTGTGGTTCAAGATGGCCACCAAGCTGGGGTTGCAGATCGACCTCATCCCCGGCGACTGGCGCCGCGGCGCCGACCACGACGAAATCGAGCGCCGCCTCAAGTCCGATGCCGGCCACGCGATCAAGGCGGTGTGCGTGGTGCACAACGAAACTTCCACCGGCGTGACCACCCGCATCCCACTGGTTCGCAAGGCAATCGACAACGCGAAGCACCCCGCCCTGCTTCTCGTCGATACCATCTCCTCGCTCGCATCGATCGACTACCGCCACGACGAATGGGGCGTGGACGTGACCGTGGGCGGCTCGCAGAAGGGCCTCATGCTGCCTCCCGGGTTGTCGTTCAACGCCACCTCCGAGAAGGCGCTGGCCGCGTCCAAGACGGCGAAGCTGCCGCGCTCGTTCTTCGACTGGTCGGAGATGATCCCGGCGAACGCCGACGGGTGGTTTCCCTATACGCCGTCGACCAACCTCCTCTATGGATTGCGCGAGGCCATCGCGATGCTGGAGGAGGAAGGCTTCGCGAACGTCTTCGCGCGTCACGATCGCCATGCCGAAGCAACCCGGCGCGCGGTGCGTGCGTGGGGCCTGGAGATTCTCTGCAGCAATCCCGACGAATACAGCTCGGCGCTCACCGCGATCGTGATGCCCGCGGGGCACGACGCGGACAACCTCCGGGACGTCATCCTGCAACATTTCGACATGTCGCTCGGCATGGGACTGGCCAAGCTGAAGGGCAAGGTATTTCGCATCGGCCACCTGGGCGACTTCAACGACCTCACGCTCGCCGGTACGCTTGCCGGCGTGGAAATGGGCCTGGAGCTTGCCGGTGTGCCGCACAGGAAGGGGGGTGTCCTGGCGGCGATGGAACATCTCGCCGCCCAGGCGCGGCAATCGAAGGGCGTGCGTGAGGCCGCGTAGCTGATAAAGTGATTGCAGGGATTCACCGATGCGCCGGCCTCGAGCCGGCGCACGTTCAACTTTTGGAGGAGTACGTAATGCGCAAGAGCAATTTCGTTCGCGGCCTGCTTGCCGCAACCCTCGCGGTAGCGGCATTCGGCGCGCAGGCGCAGTGGCCTGAAAAACCGATCAAGTGGATCAACCCGTTCCCCGCGGGCGGCGGTACCGACGCCTTCGCCCGGCCTCTCGCGGCAAAGCTCACCGCCCAGTTCGGACACAACGTCCTCATCGAGAACCTGGGCGGCGCGGGCGGCACGCTCGGCGCGGCCACGGCCTCCAAGGCGGCGCCCGACGGCTACACCTTCTTCGTGGGTGCGATCCACCACACCATCGCGGAAACGCTCTACACGAAACTGCCGTATGAAGGCCTCGAGAAGAACTTCGAGCCGATCACCGTGCTGGCTTACGTGCCTAACGTGGTCGCGCTTCATCCGAAGCACGACTTCAAAACGGTGGCCGACCTGGTCAAGTACGCCAAGGCCAACCCGGGAAAGTTGAACTTCGGGTCTGCCGGCAACGGCACCTCGCACCACCTCGTGGGCGAGCTCTTCAAGATGCGCACCGGCACGGATCTCACCCACGTTCCCTACCGCGGGGCGGGCCCCCTCATGCCGGATCTGCTCGCCGGCGTGGTCGACCTTGCCTTCGACGGCCTCGGCACGTCGGCGCCGCAAATCAAGGCGGGCAAGCTGCGTGCGCTCGCCGTGACCACGCCCCAGCGCAACGCGCTGCTGACGGAGGTGCCCACGATGCAGGAAGCCGGCGTGCCCGACTTCTCCGTGACGACGTGGTATGCGCTCTTTGCCATCAAGGGCACGCCCAAGGACATCCAGGAAAAGATGTACCAGGCGATCGTGAAGAATCTCCAGGATCCTGACGTGAAGCGGGTGTGGGATTCGCAGGGCGCCACTGCCGGCGGCCAGCCGCCGGCAGAGTTCGGGCGCTTCGTTCGCTCGGAGATCGAGCGCTGGGGCAAGGTGGTGAAGGAGTCCGGCGCGAAGATCGACAACTGAGCCGGCGCGAGCGGGCCATGGCGGATATCGAGCTGCATCGCATCCACAACCTGGGCTTGAAGCACGCGCGTACCGCGGCGGAGAAGGTGGCCGACCATCTCGGGCGCAAGTTCGACTTGAAGGGCGACTGGCACGGCAACGTCCTCAAGTTCGAGCGCCCGGGTGTCTCTGGCTCGCTTGCGATCACCGACAAGGACATGAACCTGTCGGTCTCCCTCGGCTTCCTGCTGAAGGCGATGAAGGGCTCGATCGAGACCGCGGTGCGCCGCGAGTTGGACGAGCTGTTCCCGGTGAAGCCCGCCGGTGCCGCGCCGCCGCCGAAGGCCCTCAAGCCGAAAAAGGCCGCGCCGCCCCCAAAAAAAGGCGGTTGAGGAATTCCGTCTCGCGGCTGCGCACGAGAGCGAGGAATTCGTCGGCGCCCTTCATGTGCCGGAACGCTTCGAAGCCGCGTTCGAGGAAGTCCTGCAGGTCGTCGAGGCCCGCCAGGCGCGCGGGCGTGCGCATGAGCTTGAGGGTTCGGAATACCAATGGCCTTTCCACCAGCGAGTCGAGACGCTGCCCCACCTCGCCCAGGAGTTCCACCTGGCGCTCCCGCTCGGCGCGGGTCGATGAAGTGCGGTACGCCTCGGCATAGGCCGCTTCGTCGATCGGCCCCGGGGGCAATGCGCGCGTAAGGCGCTGGTCGAGGTCCTCGGAGAGCGCCTCGAGCTCGATCGCCAATGCCGCGGTCTCCACGGCCGATGCCGGGAGGATTCGAGTCATCGCCGGCAGGATGCGCACCATCGCCTGGTCACGGCGGCTGAAGTCTTTGGGACCGTAGAGGTCGTCGAGGAAAAACGCGGTTGCGGCACGGTAACGCGGCACGCCGGAGACGTCCGAGTAGCTCGCGGCAAGCCGCTGCATCTGCCAGCGCTTGAGTTCCTCGAGGCGTTCCGGCGTGCGATTTCGATCGCCGCGAAGGCTGCGCAGGAGCTCGAGGTGGCGCTTCAGTGCCGCTTCGGATTCGGGCATCGTGCTATTCTACGAGCGATTCAAACGAGCGTTTGATTTCGTTTGATTGTCCTTAATATATCACCATTTAAACAAATAGATAAAGCAGGAATTTCACGTTGAATCTTAAGGAAGGAATGCCCCTTTCTGGGCCCCTGAATGCGGCCTTCGAGCGGCAGAAGGCGCGCCGTGATTCAGCCCCCGGGCTGGAAGCGCGCGAGCGACGCGCCGCGCTCGCCCAGCTCGAAGGTTTGCTGCGCGAAAACGCATCGGCCTTCTGCGAGGCCGTCGACCGCGACTTCAGCGGCCGTGCCGTCGCCGAGACCCAGCTGCTCGAGCTCTTTCCGTCACTCGAGGCCATCGCCCATGCCCGCCGCCACCTTTCCGCCTGGATGCGAACCCGCCGCAGCGCGACCAACCTGTGGTTCCTGCCGGGCCGCTCTCGCGTGATGTTCCAGCCGCTCGGGG
>JANNKG010000079.1:0-4227 GCA_031396185.1 Burkholderiales bacterium
TTTTCGTGGAGTGGCGCACTTCCGCGCGCGTCTTCTGCGCGCGCGTTCCCTGGCGGCCATTGGCGTTGTAAGCGACCACCACCTGGTGTACCAGCGCCTCTCGGTCATCGAAGCTCTCACCCTCGACCAGCCCAAGACCAAGCTCCTCGCCGGCAAGCTGCAGGCGCTCGGCATGTCGCAGGTCCTGATCCTGACCGACAAGCTGGACGAGAACCTTTTCCTGTCCTCGCGCAACCTGCCCGGCGTTCTCGTGCTCGAGGCGCGCCACGCGGATCCCGTGAGCCTGATGCGTTTCGAGAACGTGCTGGTCACGAAGGCGGCGGTCAAGCACCTCGAGGAGGCTCTCGCATGAACCCAGAAAGACTGATGAAGGTCATCGTCGCACCGGTGATCTCCGAGAAGGCCACCCTGGTGGGCGAGATGCACCGCCAGGTCGTGTTCGAAGTGCTGCCCGATGCGACCAAGGCCGAAATCAAGGCCGCGGTCGAGCTGCTCTTCAAGGAGCAGAAGGTCGAGGTGAGCTCGGTGAACGTGGTCAACGTCAAGGGCAAGGAGAAGCGCCACGGGCGCTTCATCGGCCGTCGCAGGGGCGTCAAGAAAGCCTATGTGAGCCTCAAGGGCGAAGGCGACATCAATTTCGTGGAAGGAGTCGCCTGATGGCTCTCGTCAAGACCAAACCCACCTCGGCCGGCCGCCGTTCGATGGTGAAGGTCGTCAACGCCGACCTGCACAAGGGCGACCCGCACTATCCCCTGCTCGAGAAGCAGTCGAAGCGCGCTGGCCGCAACGCGATGGGCAACATCACCACGCGCCACCAGGGCGGCGGGCACAAGCAGCACTACCGCATCGTCGACTTCCGGCGCGACAAGGATGGGATTCCGGCCAAGGTCGAGCGACTCGAGTACGACCCCAACCGCAGCGCCAACATCGCGCTGATTTGTTACGCCGATGGCGAACGCCGCTACATGATCGCGCCCAAGGGGCTCACCATCGGGCAGAAGATCGAAAGCGGCTCGGAAGCGCCGATCAAGTCGGGCAACGCGCTACCGCTTCGCAACATCCCGGTGGGCACCACGGTGCACTGCGTGGAAATGCTTCCCGGCAAGGGCGCGCAGATTGCGCGTGCCGCGGGGGCGGGTGTCCAGCTGCTGGCGCGCGAAGGCGAATATGCCCAGCTGCGCATGCGCTCGGGCGAGATTCGCCGGGTGCACGTGAACTGCAAGGCCACCATCGGCGAGGTGGGCAACGAAGAGCACAACCTGCGCGTGATCGGCAAGGCCGGCGCCAATCGCTGGCGCGGCATCCGACCGACGGTGCGCGGCGAGACGATGAACCCGGTGGACCACCCGCTCGGCGGGCGCACGCGGGGCAACCGCCACCCGGTTTCGCCGTGGGGGCAGCCCGCCAAGGGCAAGAAGACGCGGTCCAACAAGCGCACCCAGACGATGATCGTGCGCAGCCGCCACAAGAAGGCATAAGGGGCAGACATGTCACGTTCAATCAAGAAGGGCCCGTTCGTCGATGCCCACCTTCTGAAAAAGGTGGAAACGGCGCAGGCGGCCAAAGACAAGCGCCCGATCAAGACCTGGTCGCGGCGCTCCACCGTGCTTCCCGATTTCGTTGGGCTCACGATCGCGGTGCACAACGGCAAGCAGCACATCCCCGTCTATGTGTCTGAGAACATGGTCGGCCACAAGCTGGGCGAGTTCGCGTTGACACGGACCTTCAAGGGCCATTCGGCCGACCGGAAGGTATCGTCTCCGTCGGGCGGCACTCCGGCCCCGGCTGCGAAGAAGTGAGGAGAACGCGATGAATGTCGAAGCGAAACTCTACGGCGTACGCCTCTCGGCCCAGAAGGGCCGCCTGGTGGCCGACCTGGTGCGCGGCCAGCCCATTGCTGCCGCGCTCAACATCCTCAGCTTCACCCCGAAAAAGGGCGCCCGCATCATCAAGAAGGTGCTCGAAAGCGCGATCGCCAACGCCGAGCACAACAACGGCGCGGATATCGACGAGCTCAAGATCACGAAGATTTGCGTGGAGAAGGGCCCGGTGCTCAAGCGCTTCCAGGCGCGCGCCAAGGGCCGCGGCAACCGCATCGTCAAGCCCACCTGCCACGTGTTCCTCGCCGTTGGCGACGGGAAAAAGGACTAGCCATGGGTCAGAAGATCAATCCGGTCGGCTTTCGCCTCTCGGTGAACCGCAATTGGGGCTCGAAGTGGTTCGCGAACACCAAGAATTTTCCCGGCATGCTCGCCGAGGACATCAAGGTGCGCGAGTACCTCAAGAAGAAGCTCTCCCACGCTGCGGTAGGAAAGGTCGTGATCGAGCGCCCCTCGAAGAACGCCCGCATCACGATCTACTCGGCGCGTCCGGGTGTCGTGATCGGCAAGAAGGGCGAGGATATCGAGGGCCTGCGCACGGCGCTACAGAAGCTGATGGGCGTGCCGGTGCATGTGAACATCGAGGAGATCCGCAAGCCCGAGCTCGACGCGCAGCTGATCGCGGACTCGATCACCAGCCAGCTGGAGAAGCGCGTGATGTTCCGCCGCGCGATGAAGCGCGCGATGCAAAATGCGATGCGCCTGGGCGCACAGGGAATCAAGATCACCAGCGCGGGGCGCTTGAATGGCGCCGAGATCGCGCGCACGGAGTGGTATCGCGAGGGACGGGTGCCGCTGCACACGCTGCGCGCCGAGATCGAGTACGGCTTCTCGGAAGCGAAGACGACCTACGGCACGATCGGAGTCCAGGTCCTCGTCTTCAAGGGCGAGACGCTTGCCAAGGGCGAGCAGCCGGTAGCCGCGGCGCCCGAGCCCGATCGAAAACCCGCCAGGAAACCAGGGGTGAAACATGCTGCAGCCAGCTAGAAGGAAGTACCGCAAGGAACAGAAAGGCCGCAACAAGGGCGTTGCCACGCGCGGCGCCAAGGTGTCCTTCGGCGAGTTCGGCCTGAAGGCCATCGGTCGCGGGCGCCTGACGGCGCGCCAGATCGAAGCCGCGCGCCGCGCGATGACGCGCCATATCAAGCGTGGCGGGCGCATTTGGATCCGCATCTTTCCTGACAAGCCGATCTCCAAGAAGCCTGCGGAGGTCCGCATGGGCAACGGCAAGGGCTCGCCAGAGTATTTCGTGGCTGAAATCGTCCCGGGCAAGGTGCTCTACGAGATGGGCGGCGTGGAGGAGGCGCTGGCTCGCGAGGCGTTCGCACTCGCCGCCGCGAAACTGCCGATCCGCACGACTTTCGTGCAACGCATGATCGGCTGACGGAGGAACCATGGCTAAGAAAGACGAGCTGCGCTCCAAGAGCGTGGAAGACCTGAACAAGGAACTGCTCGAGCTGCGCCGCGCGCAGTTCGGCCTGCGCATGCAGCTGGCCACGCAGA
This sequence comes from Burkholderiales bacterium, assembly GCA_031396185.1. GTDB lineage: Bacteria > Pseudomonadota > Gammaproteobacteria > Burkholderiales > Usitatibacteraceae > Usitatibacter. The sequence continues at coordinate 3,384 of JANNKG010000079.1, forward strand.
GCCTGACCAAGCATAGCGAGATCGAGCGCGTGCGCCGCCAGATCGCGCGCGTGCACACCTTCCTCAACGAGAAGTCGCAGTCCAAAGGGAGCGCGAAATGACCGATACGCCCAAGGCCGCGGCCAGCAACCAGCGCCAGCTCACCGGCCGCGTGGTAAGCGACAAGATGGACAAGACCGTCACGGTGGTGGTCGAGCGCCAGGTCAAGCACCCGGTGATCGGAAAGGTCATCAGCCGGACCAAGAAATACCACGCCCACAACGACGGTAACGACGCCAAGCTGGGCGACAAGGTCGTGATCGAGGAGTGCCGGCCCATCTCCAAGACGAAGGCCTGGAAGGTCGCCCGCGTCGCCGAGCGTGCGCGCCCCGAATAGGTTGTCAAGGGGCTGTTTTACCTGCTATAATCGCGGTCTTTACTAGCTCCGGCCCAGGCTTCGTTGGCCGTGAGTCCAGTCAGAGAGCCCGGAGGGGATGATTCCTTCGGGGCCAGCCCGGCCGCCAGCCGAAGCCAGCCACACCAAACGCCCGGGCCCACAGCGGTTGCATTTCGACCCCCCTCGCCGCATTTGCGGGGGAACCAAGACCAGCCGCTTCACGCTCCCGTTCCGGGTGCGCGAGGCGACGGAAGACGGATCCAAGACTGGCCGGCGCCTTTGCCACCGGCTCAAGTTGGAGAAAGACACAATGATTCAGATGCAATCCATTCTCGACGTCGCCGACAACACGGGCGCGCGTTCGGTGATGTGTATCAAGGTGCTCGGCGGCTCCAAGCGTCGCTATGCGGGCATCGGGGACATCATCAAGGTCAGCATCAAGAGTGCTGCGCCGCGCGGCCGCGTGAA
>JANNKG010000092.1:0-7876 GCA_031396185.1 Burkholderiales bacterium
TGCTGGCCGCCCGACAGCTCGTTCGGGAGGTGCTCCATGCGATCGGCGAGGCCGACCAGCGATAGCGCGGTCTCGACCCGCTCGCGCCGGTCGCGTTTCGACAAGCGCGTGAGCAGCAGCGGCAACTCCACGTTCTCGAACGCGTCGAGCACCGGCATCAAATTGTAGAACTGGAAGATGAACCCCACGTTGGCGGCCCTCCAGTCGGCGAGCTCCGACTCCGAGAGCCGGGTGATGTCCTCCCCGCCCACCCGCAACTCGCCGGTATCGGGCTTGTCGATGCCGGCGATGAGGTTCAGGAGCGTTGACTTCCCCGAGCCCGACGGCCCCATCAGCGCGATGAAATCGCCTTCGGGAATTTCGAGCGTGATGTCGCGCAGGACCGGCACCACCTGCCCGCCGCGCCGGTAGCTCTTCGACAGGTGGGAGATGCTCACGATCGGCGTGCCCCCTCTGTCACGGGCGCCCGGGGTGTGGAACGTGGCGTGGGAGAGGGCCACCTTCTACTTCTTCGCGATCGTGACCGTGGCCCCATCGCGCAGTTTCTCGGGAGGGCTGAGGGCCACCTTGTCGCCGGCCTTCACGTTCGAGACCTGCATAAGGTCGCCCAGTTTCCGCGGCGTGCCGACCGCGACTTCCCGGACCGCATTCTTGTCGTCGAGGACGTAGACCACGCTTTTGTCGCCGCGCCGGGCAATCGCCTCGGGCCGGACCGCGGTCACCGGCTTCCTCTCGTCGGCGGCCGGCGGGCGCGACAGGAACGCGACCTTCGCGCTCATGTCGGGAAGCACCCGCGCGTCCTTCTCCTTGAAGGCCACCTTCACCAGCAGGGTGGCCTTGGCGCGGTCGACCGTCGGCACGACCCGGGAGACCTCGCCCAGCAGTCGCGCGTCGGGGTAGGCGTCGAGCTGGATTTCGGTCGGCATGCCGACCTGGATCTTCGCGATCGACGCCTCCGACACGTCGGCCTCCACCTCGAGCGTTTCCATGTCGGCCATGTTGACCACCGCGCCCTTGGAGTCGGTCGCGGACGAAAACGGCGTGATGATGTCGCCCACGTTGGCGTTCTTGGTGAGCACGATTCCGTCGAAGGGCGCGCGGATGAGGGTCTGCTCGACCGCAACGCTCGCCTGGCGCGCGTTGGCCTCCGCCACGCCGATCGAGGCCTTGAGGCTCGAGGTCACGGCGCGCGCTTTCTCGAAACGAGCGCGGGCGGTATCGAGGGTCGCTTCGGAGATGAATTTCTTCGCAAACAGGTCCTCGGAGCGGCGGAAGCTCGACTCGGCATCCCGCATCTCGGCGTTGCCCTGCTCGAGGTTCGCCCGCGCGGCATTGGCGCCGGCCGCGGCGGAGTCGCGCGCGGCGGCGACGTCGAGGTTCTCGAGCCGGGCGATGACCTGGCCGGCCTTCACTCGTGAGCCCTCCTGCACGCCCAGCCATTCGAGGCGGCCGGTCGCCTTGGTCGACACCGCCGCCTTGCGATAGGCAACGACACGCCCGGTGGCGTTGAGCAGCGTGATCGACTGGCTCGGATACGCCGTCGTGACGGTTGCGGTTTCCACCGCCACCGGCGCATTGGCCGAGCGCAACGCCACCACGCCTCCGATCACTATCGCGGCGAGCGCACCGATCGTCCATTTGTTGAGCCACTTGCGACGGCGCCGCGGGGCGAACGACTTCGACTCGCGGTCGATGGAAAGCTTCGACAGATCCGGGGCGTTCACCAATTTCCCTTCAAAAACAAGGCGCGAATGATCTCACGGCGATCACCCGATCTACTCGAAAAGGGCCAGGGTGGATTCAAACAATGGCTGGCCGCGTTCAGAGAAGGCGTCGACCACGCTGAAGTGGTTGTGGCCGGGCAGCAGCAGGAGAGAACGGATCTGGCTGGCCCAGGCGTCCGCAAGGACCTGGGACTGGCGCCGGAATTCCGAGCTTTCCTTGGCGCCGGCGGCGATGACGAGGGGCGCGGCAATCGTCGGGCGCCTGCTGGCGAGGTTCAGGCGCTCGACCGCGGCATCGTCGAGCTTGAAGTCCGCGTTGAACGAGAAGAGCTTGAGGGGTGCGAAGTCGAACACCCCGCTGATCGGCACGCCGCCCACGATGCGCGCCGAGTCGAAGTGCAGCCGATCGCGCGGAGCGGCGAAGAGCGCCGCCGTGAGATGCCCGCCGGCCGAATGCCCGCTCACCACGACGCGCTCCATCGAGAAACCAGGGACGGACCCTGATTTCTCGAAAAGCCAGTTCATCGCGGCGACCACGTCGTCGACTATGTCGTCGATGCGAACCGCGGGCGCCAGCCGGTAGTTGGGGATCGCCACGTTCACGCCGGCCGCTACCCATGCTGCCGCGAGCCACGAGAACACGTCCTTGTCGAGCGTGCGCCAATAGCCGCCGTGGATGAAGACCAGGGTACCGCGCGCGTTGGCGGCCGGAAAGAGGTCGATGCGATGCCGCGGATCGGGACCGTACGCGACGTCGAGCGTGCAGGGGAGCGTCGCCCGCACGAACTCCGAATCGCGCGCCCAGCGCGCGAAGTAAGCGGCATGGTCCGGTACCAGAGCGCGATTGTTGTATTCGCGCTCGACGAACTCGGCGGTTAGCGGCGTTTGCACATCCCGATTATCACTGACAATCGCCAGCCCTTGCAGGCGAGGCCTAGGGCCACAGGTTTTGCTGGCCCAGGTCGATGACGCGCACCGCGTTCGCGCCGGGAGCGCTTCGGTACCCGTTGCCGCGACCGTCGTTGTCGTCCGAGCCGGCGTGGAAATACAGTCCCACGTCCCGCTGGTCGTAGATCTTGTTGTGCATGACCTGGTTCTGGCGGGACCCTGCCGCCATCAAGACGCCCACGGGCGCCCCCACGATTGCGTTACCGGTCACGACGTTGCCTACCGCGGGGACGACAGCCCAGCCGGCGCAGGACGACGGATGCTCGCCGACGATCACGCCGGCGTAGATCCACGAAGTCGCCGGGTGGACCGCGGTGGTGATGGTGTTGCCGGCCACCTGGTTCCGGCTGGCCCCTCCGAGCCAGACCGTTCCTGTCACGATCCTGTTGGCGATGACCTGGGTGTCCGTCGCGCCGTGGGCCAGGCTGACAGCCACGAACTGGTTGGTGGGGCGGATATCGTTGCCCTCGATCACATTCTTGTGGGTTTGGCATCCCCAAACGCTGATGGTGTCCGCGTCGTTGCCGACGATTCGATTCCCGACCGCGCTGTAGCCGGGGTCGGACCCGAGCTCCACGACGCCCACGCGACTCTTCTCGACCACGGAACCCGAGGTGTTGCGCAACCAGATCCCGAACCCGGGGCCCACGGCGTCGACCTCCCGGATTTCGTGGTTGTCCCCGCCGACGATCATCACAGAGATATTGAACCCCCTGATCTTGCCGCCGCCTAAGATCCTGACGCCGTCGAAGCCAAACGATCGGATGCCGCGCGTGGCCGTGCCACTGGGAGTGGTGATGGCGTAGCCGTTGAGGTCGATGCTGAGGTTATGGTCCCCGATGACGATGCCGTCGACGCCCGGCAGACAGACCATGTCCGCGGTCAGGGTCAGGGAGCTGTACACGGTCGCGCCGCAAACCTGCGCACGGGCGTTCCCGCTTGCGGCAATGGCGGTGGCGAGCCACAGCAGGACGAGGGATGTTCTGAGCATGATGGGTCTCCGGTTTGGGCTCCATCTACCCAAACGCAAACCGACCGGAAAAGACGCCATTGACCGCCGCGATTGACAAGGCGCGCGCCGGGCTCGCCATAATCGAAGCACAAGATCAACGAGGAGAGATGACCATGGAACACTCGAATTCGCGCCGCCGCCTGGTCGGCGCCGCCGCCGGTGCATTGGCGCTCGCACAAGTCCCGCGGGCCTTCGCGCAGGAAAAATATCCCTCGAAGAACATCCGTGTCGTCGTGCCCACCGCCCAGGGCGGTTCCGCCGACCGCCTCGCGCGGGTCTTCGACGATTTCTGGGGGCCGCTCCTCAAGACGCACTTCGAGTACCAGTTCATGGCCGGGGCGGCCGGCCAGGTGGGATACGACACCTACATCAACAAGCGCGACCGCGACGGCCACAACCTCCTCTTCGGCAACATGGGCCCGGAGATGATCATGTATGCGCTGCAGAAGCCGCCCTACAAGTTTCCCGAGGACTACCAGTATTTCTGTCGCCTGGACGTCGACGACAGCATCGTGTTCGCCAGCCGCCAGAGCAAGTTCAAGCGGATCGAAGACGTCGTCGCGGAGGCGAAGAAGCGCACCGTCAACGTGGCGGTGAGCCGCCTGCCCCACCCGGCCTCGATCGGGCTCCTCGCCCTGGGGGCCGCCACCGGCGCGAAATTCAACCTCGTCCCCTATGGCGGCGGCAACCCCACCAGCATCGCGGTGCTCAACGGCGAGGCCGATTGTGGCGCGCTGCCGATCGCGGGGGTCATCACGCAGAAGGACACGCTCAAGGTGCTCGGCATCTTCAATGACAACCACAAGATGGCCGCGCACAGCGAGAACGCGCCGGCGATCAACAAGGTATTCGGCACCAAGATTCCGGACCTGCCGTCGTCGCGCGCCTGGACGATTCATACCGCGGTGGTCGAGAAGTTTCCCGACCGCTTCGCGCTCCTGGAGAAGACCGCGAAGCAGGTGTTCGACAATCCCAAGTACAAGGAGGAGTACTTCAAGACCGGCGCGCCGGTGGAGACCATCGAGTTCGGCGACCGGGCGCTGTGCGCCGCGTACGCTAAACACATGGTGGACCTCGCCAACGAGTATCGGTCGCTGCTCACCGCGAAGAAGGGCTGAATGGCGACAGACCAGGAGCGGGAGGACCGGCGGAGAATCGCGGACGGTCCCGGTTTTTCGCCCTCGGCCCCGCGTGAAGACTCCGGGACGGTCCCCCTCGGCGCCGACCTCGTCATCCCGGCGCTCGCCCTCGCGTTCTCGGCGTACTTCTTCTATTCGATCCATGGCCTCGCGTGGGAGGCAAAGGCCAACGGCGTCATCATCGGCACGCTGCTGGTGGCGCTGGCATCCGCGCAGGTCGCGCGGATCTTCGTCCGCGTGGCGCGCGGCGCGGCGAACCTCTCCACGGCCCCGCTCTGGCAGCCGCGCGACGTGCTCGGCAAGCGCCTCGGAATGGTGGCGGTCACGATCGTCTTCATCGTGGCGATCCCATGGCTCGGGCTCACGCTCGGCCTCTTCCTGGGAATGGCGGCCTCGCTCTGGATCATGGGCGTGCGCCGGCCGCGTGTCCTCCTCGCGATCGCGTTCACCGTCGCCGCGGCGGCGTACCTGCTGTTCATCGCGGCCCTCGATTCCAACTTCCCGCACGGACCGGTCGAGAACCTGATCGCGTGGCTGCGCCGATGAAGGCGCCGTGAGCTGGGACTTGATCGCGGGGCTCTTCGCAGTCCAGTTCGGGCTGTGGTGGATCATCTGGCCGGCGATCCTGCTCGGCATCGTGGTCGGGATCCTCCCCGGCTTCAGCCCGCAGAACACGTTGATCATGCTGCTGCCGCTGACGCTCGCCGTGCCGGTGGAGCATGCGCTGGCCTTCATGATCGCCCTTTACTGCGCCAATCATCTTTCCGGCGGCATTCCCGCGATCCTGGTGAAGATTCCCGGTTCCGGCGGCGCCGCCGCCACCACCATCGACGGCTATCCGATGACGCAGAAGGGCCAGGCGCAGCAGGCCCTGGTCCTCTGCTTCACCGCCTCGGTGTTCGGCGGGCTCATCACCACGCTCGCCACCCTGGCACTCCTCCCATGGCTCTCCAAGCTGGGCCTGTACCTGCGCTCGGTCGAGATGGTGGTGGTGATGCTCTTCGGGTTGACGCTGATCGCGGTGATCGCGGCGAAGGACGTGCTCAAGGGATTGATCGCCGGGCTCTTCGGGCTCCTGATCGGGGTGATCGGCACCGATCATATCTACAACACGCCGCGCGCCACTTTCGGCTTCCTCGAGCTGCAGGACGGCGTGCCGCTGGTGCCCGCGCTGATCGGCCTGTTCGCCATCTCGGAGGCGCTGGTGATGCTCGAGGAGAAGATGATCGTCGGCAAGGAAGGCCGCGAACGCTCGAAGAACACGCAGTGGGCCGATACCGTCGAGGGCCTGCGCCTGTCGCTCAAGCACTGGTGGCAGATCGTCTGGACCGCCTTCGTGGGGCTCTTCATCGGCATCGTCCCCGGGGCGGGCGCGAGCATCGCGTCGTTCGTGGCCTACCAGCAGTCGCGCATGTGGTCCAAACACCCCGAGCTCTACGGCACCGGCATCCCCGAGGGCGTGATCGCGCCGGAGAGCGCGAACAACGGAGTCACCTCGGGCACCCTCGTGCCGATGATGGCGCTCGGCGTCCCCGGCGGATCGACGGCGGCGGTGATGATGATCGTGCTGCAGTACCACGGCATGACGATGGGACCGCGCCTCTTCACCGAGAATCCCGCGCTCGCCTACGGCGTGTTCGTCTCGATGGCGGTCGCCTACATCTTCATGATCTTCACCATCCTGCCGCTGGCGCGCTATATGGCGCGCATCGTGCTGATCGAGACGACGTACCTCGCGCCCATCATCATCCTGGTGACCACGGTGGCCGCGTTCGCCGAGCGCCAGTACCTGTTCGACATGGGCCTGGCACTCGTCTTTGGCGTCATCGGCTACATCGCCCACAAGACGCAGTACCACGTGACCGCGATCCTGATCGGCGTGATCCTGGGGCCGCTCTTCGAGCAGTACCTGGTGCGCTCCCTCAGGCTTTCCCAGGGCGATCCACTGATCCTGTTTTCCTCGACCACCGGCAACATCCTGTGGGGGATGCTGGTGCTGTCGCTCGTGGTGCCGGGAATTCGCGCCTACCTGCAAAGGAAGAAGGCTTCGTGAAAGACCTGGCAAGGAACGTGCGCCGCATCGGCCGCCTCGAGATCCCCGGGGGCGGCCAGGTGCGCGTGGCGGGCAACTACGCATTCATCGGGCACATGAAGCCGCCGCACGGCACGACGATTGTCGACGTATCGGATCCCGCGCATCCGAGAGTGATCGCCACGCTGCCGCTGCCCGATGCGCAATCGCACACCCACAAGGTGCGCGTGGTGGGCGACCTCATGATCACCAATGTGGAGATGAATAACCGCCACCTGCTGCGCCGCGGCTCGCAGCGCCTGGCCGATGCCGAGGCCAAGCTCGCCCCTGCGCTCGGGCGCGCGCCCACCGACCTCGAGCTCGCCACGGAATTGAAGTTCAAGGAGGGCGACCTGCCGCTCATCCGCGACTTCATGAAGCGCGGCTATTCGGACGGCGGGTTCAAGGTCTGGGATATTTCCGACCGTGCCAGGCCGCGGCTCCTCGCGCACCAGAAGACCTTCGGCTTCGGCGTGCACCGCTTCGACATGGACGCGCGCTACGCCTACATCTCCACCGAGATGGAGGGCTTCCTCGGCAACATCCTGGTGATCTACGACCTGAAGGACCCGGCGAGGCCCGAGGAAGTCTCACGGTGGTGGATGCCGGGGCAGCATACGGCGGGCGGCGAGAAGCCGACGTGGAGCGGCTACAAGAACCGCCTGCACCACACGTTGCGGGTAGGCGACCAGCTGTGGGCATCGTGCTGGCACGCCGGCCTGCGCGTGATCGACGTCACCGACATTCGCAATCCCAGGACTGTGGGGAGCTACGACTACCACCCGCCGTTCCCGGAGCCCACCCATACGGTGCTCAAGGCGCCATTCCGGATCGCAGGGCGCGAGGTGGCGGTGGTGATGGACGAGGAGCACGACCACGTCCCTGGCCGGCTGCATGCGGGCCTCTGGGTGTTCGACGTGACCGACCTCGCTAACATCAAGCCGATCTCGATGTTCCATGTGAGCGAGCTCGACTCGCCGTG
>JANNKG010000109.1:0-1527 GCA_031396185.1 Burkholderiales bacterium
GGATGTCGAGCTGCTGGATCAGGCGCCGGGCCTCTTCCAGCCGCCCGCCCGAGTCCTGCACGAAGAGGGTGTTGGTGCGATCGTCCACGCTGGCACTGCCGCGTTTTGAGAGGATCCGCTGGTCCTTATCCGAAAGCAGCTTTTTCAGGTCCTCGGCCTTGGCGTAGGAGAGCGCGAACGATTCGGTACGCACCGGCTCCAGGTCGGAAACCGCAGCCTGCGCCTCGAGGGCGAGCTTTTCCTTGGCGGCGAGTTCATCGGTCGGGGCGATCAGCACCACGTTGCCGTTCTTGCGCTTCGACAGGCCCTTGGCCTGCAGGATGATGTCGAGCGCCTGGTCCCAGGGCACGTCCTTCAAACGCAGCGTAAGGTTGCCGCCCACCGTGTCGCTGGTGATGATGTTCAGGCCGGTGAAGTCGGCGATCACCTGCAGCACAGCGCGCACTTCGACGTTCTGGAAATTGAGCGACAGCTTTTCGCCGGCGTAGCCAGGCGTCGAGCTCTGCACCATGCGATTCGGGTCTTCCTTGACCGGCTTCACCTCGACGATGAACTGGGTGTCGGTCTGGTAGGCCGAATATTCCCAGATGCCGCGCGGCTCCACGACGATGCGGGCGTTGCCGGCTTGTTCGAAGGTGTCGACGAATCGCACCGGCGTGCCAAAGTCCCCCACGTCGAGGCGGCGGACGAGGTTGCGCGGGACGTTGGTGTTCACGAAGTCGACCACCAGCTGGCGGCCCTGCTGGCGGATGTCGATGCCGATGTTGGGTGAGGACAGGTCCACCACGATGCGGCCTTCGGCGGTGTTGCCGCGGCGGAAATCGACGTCTCGCAAGTTGTAGCGCACTGAGCTCGCCGGGCTGGACTCGGCGAAGACCGTCGGCGCGGAGCTCGGCGTGGTGGCAACGGCGGCGCCGGAGGCTTGCGATTGCGATCCGTCGATGGTGACGACCAGCTGGCGGCCATCCATCGCCTGGGTGTAGGTGAGATTGCGGGTAAGGTTCATCACCAGGCGCGTGCGGTTGGCGGTCTGCACGATCGACACGCTGCGCAGGTCGCCTTCACCGGCCTCGACCTGGGTGCGGCCGGTGGCGTTCACGGTGTCGGGAAGGTCGATCGCGATCCGGGGCGGGTTGGTGACCGCGAAGCCCTGGGGCGAAGCGGAGAGCGGCTCCTTCAGCCCGATCTTCACCAGGATCTTGCCGCCCTGGACCGAGGAGAAGCTGATCGACTCGACGGCGTTTTTCGGGCCGCCTTGCGCCCAGGCCAGCGGCGCGGCCAGCGCAAGCAAGAACGCTGCGAGCGTAACCCCGAGTTTGGAAGTTGGGATGCGGAGCGTCGTCGTCACTTTTTGTCCCCTTTACCGGCTTCCTCCAGAAGCGGCAGAACACTTTGCCGCTCGGCCCAATCGCCGGCGCTGTCTTGAACGATTTCCTTGAGCTTTATCTCGCCCTCGGTCACATCCGTGATGAGGCCGAAGTTCTGGCCCATGTAGTTGCCCTTCTTCACCCTGTAGAGCGTCTTGTC
>JANNKG010000123.1:0-9750 GCA_031396185.1 Burkholderiales bacterium
GGTGGAGCTCGTCGGCGAGCAGGAAGAGAAAATCTACGTGGAGCTCGCCAACGCGAAGCTCGCCAACCTTGGGGTGGAACCGGCGGTGGTATTCGCCGCCCTGCAGCAGCAAAACGCGGTCGCCGCGGCCGGCAGCTTCGAAACACCGACCGACCGCATCTACATCCGCGCGACCGGGGCGCTCGACTCGGTCGAGAGCGTGAAGGCAATCGCGGTTCGCGCCAGCGGCAAGCTTTTCAGGCTGGGCGACTTGAGGGCCTTCGATATCGGAGGGAACGGCATGTCGCCGCGCAGCCAGGGAATCATGGCCTCGATTTTCGCGGATTTGGAGACGACTTTGGGGAAAGGACTCCAGGTTACCGGCTTGTGTCTTTTACCCAGGGCAAGCCAGCGGGGCGCCAGCCTGCCTCAAAGCCGTCGAGCACGTTGTAGATGCGCGTGAATCCGACACGCGCCGCCACCTCCGCCGCATAGTGCGAGCGAACGCCGCTACGGCAGAGGAGCAGCAGCGCCTCGTCCGTTCGATAGCGGTTCAGGAGGCGCTGGGCGAAGGCCGGGTCGGGTTGGGCCTGGCCGTCGCGGCGCCACTCGATCAGTTCGGTGTGCTCGACGCGGCCCACCTTCTCGTATTCCGAGCGGGTGCGCACGTCCACGATCGTGGCCACGCCGCTGGCGTGCAGCTGGTGCGCTTCCTCGGGGGTCACGGCACCGGCGTAGGAGAGGGATTGCTCCTCGGCCCGTGCCGCGGCGCGTTCGAAGATCGGCTGCGCGCTCACCAGTAGTTCTCCACCGCGAGGTGGCCGGGCTCGCCGCGGCGCGAGAGCCGGTAGCCACGCTCTACCAGGAGCTTGCGCGAGTCCTCGACCATTTCCGGATTGCCGCACAGCATGATGCGGGAGCGGTCAAGATCGAGCTTCAGGCCGAGATTCTCCTCGAGAACGCCGCTGGCGAGCAGCTTGGTGACGCGCTCGCGCAGCGCCCCGGGAACGGGCTCGCGCGTCACGATGCGCGCGTAGCGCAGCTTGTGCGCGAATTCGCCGTAATACTCACTCTGGTCGAAGCCTTTGATGAGGTCCTCGTAGGCGAGCTCCTGCTGGGTGCGCACGCTTTGGACGAGAACCAGGTTGTCGTAGGACTCCCAGGTGTGGAAGTCGTGAAGGATGGACAGGAAAGGCGCCAGTCCGGTTCCCGTGGCGAGCATCCAGAGGTCGCGGCCGGCCTGGAAACGGTCGGTGGTGAGGAAGCCGTAGCTCTTGCGTTCGACGTAGATCGGGTCTCCCTCCCTGAGCTTCGAGAGCTTGCTGGTGAAGGCCCCGCCGGGGACCACGACGGAAAAGAACTCGAGGTGCTCGTCGTGGGCCGCGGAGGCGATCGAATAGGCCCGCCACACGGTCGAGCCCTCGGCGTTGCCGGAAACGCCGATCCGGGCGAACTGGCCGGGTACGAAGCGATAGCCGCGGTCGCGCGTGGTGCGGAACGAAAAGAGGTTGTCGGTCCAGGGACGCACCTCGGTGATTCGCTCGACGGTGTATTTGTCTTCGGGGCCCATAAGTCAGGATGCAGTGACGGATACGTAGGAATTGGGGATGGAATCGGGCTTTGCAACAGCGCGGCCGAAGGCGGTCCCCACAAGCATCACCACAGGCCCGGGAGCGCGCGGCAGCGGAGCCCGAGCCAGGGCCGCGAGGGTGGTAACCGCGCGGCTCTCGTCCGGGAGCGATGCGTTCTCGACCAGGAGCGCCGGGGTTGCAGCGGGCTTGCCGGCATCGATCAACGCGCGCGCGATGTCCTGCGACGCTCCCGCGGCCATGTACAGCGCAACGGAGTCGGCCTGCATCGCGGCGCCAATCCAGGCCGAGGCTTCCTCCCCCTTGCCAACGCGAGGCGTGAGGAAGGCGACCGACCGCGCGACTCCCCGGCGCGTCATCGAAACCTTCGCCGACGCCGTGGCGGCGAGCGCGGCCGTCACGCCAGGAACCACCTCCGTCTCGATGCCCTCGGCGGCAAGGGCGTCGAGCTCCTCCTGGGCGCGGCCGAAGAGCATCGGGTCGCCGCCCTTCAGCCGGACAACCACCGCATGGGTGCGCGCCGCCTCGATCAGGGAGCGATTGATGAAGCGCTGCTCGGTGGAGACCTTGCCGTAACGCTTGCCCACGTCGACGTGGCGCGCGCGGTGCGCAAGCGCGAGCGTGTCTGGATGGACGAGCGCGTCGTGGAAAACGATGTCGGCCGATTCCAGCAGCCTCGCCGCTCGCAGCGTGAGGAGGTCGGGCGCGCCGGGGCCCGCACCGACCAGATAGACCTTACCCACGGGCGAGTTTGCGAAACAGGGGCAGGGGATCGTCCACCGAGGCCTGGTAGCGGAGGCTAAAGTCCTCGAGGCTTGCGAGTGCGGCTTCGGGATCGTGGTGCGGCGCGAGGCTGAAGGAGTCGAAGCCGCAGCGCTTGAGATGGAATAGCTGGTCGCGGCCGACGTCGCCGAAGGCGCGCAGCTCGCCGCTGTAGTGATGGCGCGTTCGCAACAGTGCGGCGGTGGAATACCCGCGGCCATCGGTGAACTTCGGAAAGTGCACCGCGACGAGGCTGAGCGACGCCAGGTCGGGCACGAGCTCGGCGGGATCGTCATCGGGTTTCAGCCAGACGCCGACCGGTCCACCGCGCACAAGAAGCTCCGCCCGCCGCGCCTTCCACGCAGCGAGCGGCACGGCGATCGCTCCTTCAGGCAGCGTGTCGCCCGCGCGCTCCTCGGCAACAAGGCTCCAGCGGTCGTCCTCGACCCGAGGTGCGCCCCGCGCGAGACCGGGGATCCGTATCACCCGCGCACTCGCGCTCATGCGGCCAACTTCGCGTCGCCATAGACGCGTTGCTTGAAGGGGGCGATGCCGAGGCGATGGACGGTGTCCACGAACAGCTCGTCCTCATGGCGCGTGTCGAGGTACGTGCCCACGAGCTTCTCGACCACGTCGGCCATCTCGGCAGCGGCGAACGAGGGTCCGATCACCTGGCCCAGCGCGGCGTGGCTTCCCTGTCTTCCGCCGATCGAAACCTGGTACCACTCGGAGCCGTTCTTGTCGACGCCGAGGATGCCGATGTGGCCGATGTGGTGGTGCCCGCAGGAGTTCATGCAACCCGAGATATTGAGATCCAGCTCGCCGATGTCGTGCAGGTAATCGAGGTCGTCGAAGCGACGCTGGATCGCTTCGGCGATCGGGATCGACTTGGCATTGGCGAGCGAGCAGAAGTCGCCGCCCGGGCAGCAGACAATATTGGTGAGCAGGCCCACGTTGGGCGTCGCGAGCCCCGCGGCCTTCGCCGCGAGCCAGACATCCGGGAGATCGCGCTTGCGCACGTCGGCGAGGATCAAGTTCTGCTCATGCGAGACCCGCAGTTCCCCGAAGCTGTAGCGCTCGGCGAGTGCTGCAATCGCGTCGATCTGGTCCGCGGTCGCGTCCCCCGGCGGCACGCCGGTCTTCTTGAGCGAAAGGGTGACCGCGGCGTACCCGGCCTGGCGGTGCGCGTGCACGTTTCGCTCGGCCCACTTCGTGAAGGCGCGGCTGTCGGCGAGCGATTGCACGTAGTTCGAGTCGAGATCCGCCAGCGGCTCGTAGGCGGGGGGCGCGAAGTGCGCGGCGACGCGGTCGAACTCCTCCTGCGTGATCACCGCGGGCGAATCGGGATTTGCGGCCCACTCGGCCTCGACTTGGCGAGTGAATTCCTCGACGCCGAGCGCCTTCACCAGGATCTTGATCCTCGCCTTGTAGATGTTGTCGCGGCGACCGTAGCGGTTGTAGACCCGCAGGATCGCCTCGATGTAGGTGAGCATCTGCTGCCACGGCAAGAACTCGCGGACCACGTGGCCGATGATCGGCGTGCGGCCCATGCCGCCGCCCACGATCACCCGCAGGCCGATTTTCCCAGTACCGTTTTTCACCACGTGCAGTCCGATGTCGTGCAGCAGGACGGCGGCGCGGTCCTCGACGGAGCCGTTGAGCGCGATCTTGAACTTGCGCGGCAGGTAGGCGAATTCGGGATGGAACGTCGACCACTGCCGCAGGATCTCGGCCAAGGGCCTGGGATCGACGATCTCGTCGGGCGCGACCCCCGCGAAATGGTCGGTGGTGATGTTGCGAACGCAATTGCCGCTGGTCTGGATCGCGTGCATTTCCACCGTTGCCAGTTCGGCGAGGATATCGGGGGTCTCCTCGAGCTTCGGCCAGTTGTATTGGATGTTCTGGCGCGTGGTGAAGTGGCCATAGCCGCGGTCGTAGCGGCGCGCGATGTGCGCGAGCTTCGCCATCTGGCGCGATGAAAGGACCCCATAGGGGACAGCCACCCGCAGCATCGGTGCGTGACGCTGGATGTAGAGGCCGTTTTGCAGCCTCAGCGGGCGGAATTCATCGTCGGTCAGCTCGCCCGCGAGGTAGCGGCGCGTCTGGTCGCGGAACTGGGCGACCCGTTCGTCGACGAGGGTCTGGTCGTAGGCGTCATAGCGATACATGAAGAGATGCTAGGCCACGGCCATATTCCTGAAAAATACTTTATAGTGATATGTTGATAACTATTTAGCATAACCTATAACCCAATGAATATTCAGCAGTTTCGATACGTGAGCGAGGTCGCCAAGCGGAACTTGAATGTTTCAGAGGCCGCCGCTGCCCTCCACACTTCCCAGCCTGGCGTCTCCAAGCAGATTCGGGCGCTCGAGGAGGAACTGGGCACGGCGATCTTCGTGCGCCAGGGCCGGCGCTTCGCCGCGATCACCGACGCGGGGCGCGAGATCGTGACCGCGCTCGACCGGATCCTGGCCGAGATCGCGAACCTGAAGGCCGTGGGCGAGGAGTTCGCGCATCACGCCAAGGGAAGCCTCGGGGTGGCCGTGACCCACACCCAGGCGCGCTACGCGCTGCCCACGGTGGTGACGGCGTTCAAGAAGCGCTTCCCCGAGGTGAAACTGAAGCTGCTGCAGGGCAACCCGCACCAGCTTGCGAAGATGGTCCTCGCGGGCGAGGCAGATCTCGCCATCGCGACCGAGGCGCTCGATGAATATCCGGAACTGGTGACGCTGCCCTGCTACTCGTGGCATCACTGCGTGGTGGTGCCCGCGGGGCATGCGCTGGTGAAGGTGAAGCCGCTCACCCTCGAAGCGATCGCGGCATTTCCCCTCGTAACCTACGATCCGACGTTTGCGGGACGCACGGCGCTTGACCGTGCCTTTGCCGCACGCGCCCTCAAGCCCGAGGTGGCGCTCGCGGCGCTCGACTCCGACGTGATCAAGTCGTACGTGGCGCTCGGACTCGGCGTGGGGATCATCTCCTCGCGCGCCTTTCGTCCCGGCAAGGAAGAGGGGCTGGTCGCGCTCGACTGCGACCATTTGTTTCCCACGCAGACCACGCGCCTTGCCTATCGGCGCAGCGCCTACGTGCGTAGCTACACCGTGGAGCTGATCCGGCTGCTGGCGCCCAACCTGCGTGCCGAAGACCTGAAGCGGCTCGCCGCGGGCGGTGCCGAGAATTTCTCGATCTAGGCAAACTGCGGGCGAAATTGTTCGGCGCGGGATGGAATACAAGGGCGTGGATCTTGTCTACGGGAATGGTGCGATTCCGCACCTTCCAAAGGATCGACATGCAAGAGAAACGCCGGGATTTCATCAAGGCGGCGCTGGCCACGGCCGCAGTCGCGGGATTGCCCGCGGGTCGCGAGGCGCTGGCGCAAGGCGCCGCGTCCATCGAGGCCGGGGATCGGGTCTTCATTGCCAACGAGGACTCCAACACCCTCGTCGTCATCGATCCGCGCGCCAACACGGTCGAGACCACCATCAATCTCACCAGCTTCGACGAGGATCCCCGGCCGCCGTTTCGCTTCGTGACGGCGGGCGTGGCTCCCACCCACGCCGCGATGATCCACAAGCCCCTCTATCACGGTTGCATCGACGCCCATGGTGCCGTCCCCTCGCCGGACGGGCGCCTGCTCGCCACCAGCGGGCGCGGTTCGAGCAACGTCTACCTGATCGACTCGGTCAAGCGCCAAGTCATCGGCAATGCCGCGAATGCCTTCGCTTCCGCGGGGGGCAATCCCGAGCGGATCTCCAGTGGAATCCTGGTCGGACGCGAGCCCCACGAGCCCACCTTCTCGCGCAACGGCAAGGAGTTGTGGGTCACGCTACGAGGGGAGAATCGCATCGCGATCCTGGACGTGGAGAAGGCGATCCGGCAGATGAGCGGAGCCGAGGCAGGCGCGATCCTGCGGTTCGTGCCCACCGTCAACGGGCCGGCGCAGGTGTGGTTCGACGCCAAGGGGCAGACGGCTTTCGTGGCAAGCCAGAAGACTTCGTCGATCGACGTGTTCAGCGTCAATCCCGATGCGGCGGGCTACTCGCGGCCGGAGCGCGTCGCCACGATCGACGTGAGCGCCCAGGACAAGCCGGGCTTCACGCCCTTCCTGAAAACCTCGCCGGACGGGGGCGAAGCCTGGTTCTCACACAAGCTCGCCGACGCGCTTTCGGCACGCTCCACGCGGGCGCCGTTCAACCTCCTCGACACCGTCGCGCTTGGGAACATGGCGCGGCCCAATCACGTCGAGTTCGTCGAGAATGCCCGGGGCAAGGTGGTCTATGCGAGCCTCGCGCGCGTCGACGACGGCGGTCCGGGAGGCGTCGCTTCGAGTCAGATCGCGATCATCGACCGCGGCGCTCGCCTCGGCGATCGTAAGGTCGTCGGAACGTTTTTCACCGCCGGGCGCGAATCCCACGGGCTGTGGACCAATCCCGCGAACGATCTGCTCTACGTGGCCCACGAGCAGGACGAGTTGCCCGGCACGCCCAACGCCGGCCAGACCGTGTGCAGCGCCTTCGACGTGAGCGATCCTTTCAAGCCCCGCTTCATCGCGCAGATTCCTTTGGGCAGCCTCACGCTGCCTTCGGGTGAGCTGCGCAACAAGAAAAGCATCAACCTCGTGTACGTGCGTCCCGGCTACAAGGGTCAGACGGCATGAACTCCAGCGACTTCAAGCGCGAGATGGGTCGCGGCATGGCAAAGATGATGAAAGACATGCATGCGCTCGGTTACACCGGGAATGCGGACGTCGACTTCCTCGCGATGATGATCCCGCACCACGAGGGAGCCGTCGAGATGGCGCGTCTCGAGCTCATCCACGGCCGCGACCCGGCAACTCGCAGGCTTGCCGAGGAGATCATCGCGGGCCAGCAGGTCGAAATCGAGGGCATGCTGCGCCGGTTGGCGCAGCTTCGCGGCGGCGTGGGCGCCGACAAGCCCGAGGGGTTTCCCGTCCTGGGCGGCACGCGGGGGGTGAAATGACCGATCAGCACTTCGCCCACTGGGTGCTGTAGACCTCGAGCTCGCGGACGACGCTGGTTCCTTCCACGGCGTTGCGCGCGCGTGGCCCCATTTCCAGCTGCAGCCGGAACTCG
Source organism: Burkholderiales bacterium (assembly GCA_031396185.1). GTDB lineage: Bacteria > Pseudomonadota > Gammaproteobacteria > Burkholderiales > Usitatibacteraceae > Usitatibacter. The sequence continues at coordinate 7,427 of JANNKG010000123.1, forward strand.
AACTTGCGGAAGAACTCGGCGAACATCTCGCCGCCGAAGGTGCCGACCGCGAACACCTCGTCGGACTTCGCATCGTGCTCGAGAAGGATGGTCGCGAGAGGCTGCGGGGCGGGGCCCGAGACCACGCGCGCGCCCGCCGCGGGATCGTAGACGCTGCGGTCGGAGCAGCACGTGATCACTTGCCCTTTCCCGGCCACGGGGCTGGGACTGTCGCGGTAGCCGATGAAGCTCACCTGGCGCGTGGGGTAGGTCATCTTGTGGGCGCAGATTGCGGAGTAGGCGACGATGTCCCGTCCGGCGCCCGCGCCGCCCTCCCACCGGTAGGCAGAACCGGTCTCGGTCTTGAGGTCGATGCCCGCCGCCGCGGGAGCGCGCAGTCGCAACAGGAAGCAGGGTGTGGACGAATAGGGATAGTCGAAGACGTAGTTGCGTCCCGCTTCGAGCTGCGCCAGGCGAATCGGCGCCCCCTTCTCGTCGACGAGCTTCGCGCGCTTGTACAGGCGTGCGGTAAGGTTGGCGGCCTGGGAGGCATCGGGGAGCGCGGCCCCGCTCGCGGCGGCGGCGCAGACCTGGACGAATTGGCGGCGCTTCATGTCTCGAACGATATCAAATTGGCACGAGATGCTACAACCGGGCCTCCGGTTCGGATGCTCCGACGCGGAACCACGCGGCGTAAAGCGCCGGCAGGAACAGCAGCGTGAGCACGGTGGCTACCACGAGTCCGCCCATGATCGATACGGCCATCGGACCGTAGAAGGCGCTCCTCGTGAGCGGGATCATCGCAAGCACAGCGGCGGCAGCGGTGAGGATGATCGGCCGGAAGCGCCGCACCGTCGCTTCCACGATGGCGTCGGCGGGCTGGCTGCCGCTCTCGATGTCGGTGTCGATCTGGTCGACCAGGATCACGGAGTTGCGCATGATCATGCCGGAGAGCGCGATGGTGCCGAGCATCGCCACGAAGCCGAACGGCACCTTGAAGATGAGGAGCGCGGCGGCCACGCCGATGAGGCCTAGCGGCGCGGTGAGCAGCACCAGCGCCAGGCGCGAGAAGCTCTGCAGTTGCAGCATCAGCGCCGTCACCATCACCAGGATCATGATCGGCGCCACCACCGCGATCGATTGTTGTCCCTTGCCCGCATCCTCGATGGCGCCCCCCATGTCGATCCGGTAACCGGGCGGCAGCTTGGCGCGGATGGGGGCGAGCTTCGCCTCGATGTCCTGGCTCACTACCGGCGCCTGGATGCCGTCCTTCAAGTCGGAGCGCACCGTGATCGAGGGCAGCCGGTCGCGCCGCCAGTAGATGCCCTGCTCGAAGCCGTAGGAGAGCTCGGCGATCTGCGCCAGCGGCACCGTGCGCCCGCCGCCCACGGGCACCGCCAGATCCTTCAGCAGGCTCACGAAGGCGCGCTCGTCGCGCGCCCCGCGGGCGACCACGTCGATCTGCTTGTCGCGCTCGCGATAAGCCGTCACCGCCTGGCCCGACAGCACCGTGTTGAGGAACACCGACAGCTCCTGCGACGAGATCCCGAGCACGCGCGCGCGGTTCTGGTCGATGGTCAGGCGAATCACCTTCGAGGGCTCTTCCCAGTCGAAGTTGACCTCGCGCGTCCACGGGTTGGCGCGCATCACGTCGGCGACCTCCTTGGCAATCGGCCGTATCGTGTCCTTGTCCTCGCCGATCACGCGGAACTGCACCGGGAAGCCCACCGGCGGGCCGTTCTCGAGGCGGTTCACGCGCCCCCGCACTTCGGTAAAGTCCTCGTCGAAGAGCTTCAGCAGGCGCGCGCGCACCGCCTCGCGATCGTCATTGCTCTTGGTGTTGAGGATGAACTGCCCGAAGTTCGCGTTGACCAGCTGCTGGTCGAACGGCAAATAGAAGCGCGGGCTGCCGCTGCCGACATAGCTCACGAAGTTGTCGATCCGGTCGCGCAACCCCGGCTCCGTCATGAGGATCTTCTCGAGCTTCTTCACCTGGGCCTCGGTGGCGAGGACCGAAGAGCCCTCGGGCAGGCGCAGGTCGACGATGAGCTCGGGGCGGCTCGCCGCCGGGAAAAACTGCTGCTGCACGAAGCGGAAAGCGAATACCGCGATGAGGAACGCCGCTGCGGTCGCCGCGATCACGATCCAGCGATTGGCGACGCACCAGGCCACCAGCCGGCGGAAGCGCTGGTAGAAGGGCTTCTGGTAGACCGTGGCCTCGTTCGCGTGGGTGCCGGCGCGCTTGAAGTCGGGCAGCAGCTTGTATCCGAGGTAAGGCACGAAGATCACCGAAACCACCCACGAGACCAGGAGCGCGATAGTGGTCACCGCGAAGATCGAGAAGG
>JANNKG010000130.1:0-3249 GCA_031396185.1 Burkholderiales bacterium
TCGAGCGCCTCGAGAAGCGTGAGGAATTCCTTGACGCTCGCCGGGACGCCCGCCTTGCGGACGGTGAAGAAGAAATCGAACAGCACGGGGTCGGCGCCCTAGCGCGAACCCTCGAGGACCGCCTTCAGCCGGTCGAGCGCCTTTGCCCAATAGGCCTTCTGCCGCGCCACGGCGGAAGAATTGGGCAGCTTGGCGTGCTCGACCGCGACCACGCTCTTGCCGGGGCCCTTGGCGGCGAAGTACACGTCCACGTCGGTGCCCCCGGTCGTCCACGTCATGCGAATCGACTTGCCGTCGGTGGAGCGGCGCAGCTCCAGCGGCGCGTCGGGGAGCCAGCGCGCGCGCGCCCGCGGGTCGCTCCACGCGCTGAAAAGCTTCTCGACGGAGATGCCGATGGTCCGCGAGGCCGAAGCCGAGAATCCATTGGCCTTTTCGTGCACCTTGCGCAGGCCGCGCGCCTGCTCGTATCCCACGCTCACCATCTGGCTCCACCAGTTGGGCACCGAGAACTTGCGCGACAGCATCAAGGCTATCTCCTTGTGCTCCATCTTCCTGGCGCCGGCGCGGTCGAGGACCTTGAGCCAGTCCTCCCAGGCTCGGCCCGTGGCCTTGAGAACCGCTGCGCTGCCGACGCCCGCGATGCGCAGCCCCTGGGCCTTCGCCGGGACCTTGCGCGCGGCGGCGCGCACCGGCGCCTTGCGCGTGGCGTGACGCTTGGCGACCGGACGCCGGACCTTCGTGGGACGAGTCCGGGCCGCGGGCTTGCGCTTTGCCGCCACCGCTACCTCCCCCGCCTCTGGAGGAACACCAGCTGCTCGAAGAGATGCACGTCCTGCTCGTTCTTCAGGAGCGCGCCATAGAGCGGCGGAATCGATGCCTGGTGTCCCGGAGAGCGCAGGGCCTCCGGCGGGATGTCCTCGGCGAGCAGCAGCTTCAGCCAGTCGAGCAGCTCGGAGGTCGACGGCTTCTTCTTCAGGCCCGGCATCTCGCGGATCTCGAAGAAGACCTCGAGGGCGGCTTGCAGCAGGCGCTTCTTGAGATCCGGGAAATGCACGTCGACGATCGCCTGCATCGTCTCCGGGTCCGGGAAGCGGATGTAATGGAAGAAGCAGCGGCGCAGGAATGCGTCGGGCAGCTCCTTTTCGTTGTTGGAAGTGATGAAGATGATCGGCCGGTGGCGCGCGCGGATCGTCTGCTGCGTCTCGTAGACGAAGAACTCCATGCGATCGAGCTCGCGCAACAAGTCGTTGGGGAACTCGATGTCGGCCTTGTCGATTTCGTCCACCAGGACCACGGCGCGCTCGGCGGACTCGAACGCCTGCCAGAGGACGCCCTTCATGATGTAGTGAGCGATGTCGCCCACGCGCGCGTCGCCGAGCTGGGAGTCGCGAAGGCGGGACACCGCGTCGTACTCGTACAGGCCCTGCTGCGCCTTGGTGGTCGACTTGATGTGCCACTGGAAGAGCGGCGTGCCGAGCGAACGGGCGACTTCCTCGGCAAGCATGGTCTTGCCGGTGCCCGGCTCCCCCTTGATGAGCAGCGGACGCTCCAGCGTGATCGCCGCGTTCACCGCGAGCTTCAGGTCGTCGTCGGCGACGTAGGTGTCGGTACCAGAGAATTTCATGGGAGTGGGTGGCCGATGAGCGGCAATCAGTCCGCTCCATCAGACCCGAATTATATCCCGGCCGCGCTAACCCTTTCTGCGAGCCGGGCCGTTAACATCCATGTCCCGATACGGAGCCCTGCCATGAAAACCTTTCGACGGTTGAACGACGCTACCGGCGCATTCGCGGCCACCGCCGCTGCCCTGGCACTCGCAATTCCCGTCACTGCCTCCGCTGAAACCGCGGTGACGGTCTACTCGAGCGCCCGCCCTGGCACGCTCAGTCCGCAGGTCATCCGCAGTGCCGGCGAGGGGTTCGTGGTGCCGGGTTATGCGCTGGTGCGCGAGGAGCGCGAGTTCGCCCTGAAGCCGGGGCGCAACCTGCTGCGCATCTCCGACGTGCCCGCGCTCATCGACCCCACCACCGTCGCATTCGCATCGCTCACCGATCCCAAATCCACGCGCGTTGTCGAGCAGAGCTTCGAGTTCGACCTCACCAGCACCTCGAAGCTGCTGTCGCGCTTCCTCGATCGCGAAATCACCGTGGACCAGGCCCGGGGCACCGGCGTCGAGGCGGTCAGCGGGACCCTCGTAGGCACCCAGGGCGGCCTCATCTTGAAGCAGGCCGACGGCAGCATCCGCGTCGTCGAATCCCACGCCGGCTTCAAGCTGCCGAGCCTTCCCGGCGGCCTCATCTCCAAGCCCACCCTCGTCTGGGATGTCGAGGCATCCACCGGCGGCACGCACCAGGCGCGCTTCGCCTACCAGACCGGCGGCATGACCTGGTGGGCGGACTACAACCTCACGTACTCCGAGCCGCAGCCGGGAAGCTGCCGCCTCGACGTAGGCGCGTGGGTGACGATCGTGAACCAGTCGGGCGCTTCCTACGCGGATGCGCGCCTGAAGCTCATCGCGGGGGACGTGCAGCGGGCGGCAACGCGCCAGCCCTCCGCACCCCAGCCGGCGATGATGGCGCGCCAGATGCTCGACAAGAACGAGGGCTTTGCGGAGAAGGCGTTCTTCGAATACCACTTGTACACGCTGGGCCGCAAGACCTCGCTGCCCGATAACTCCACCAAGCAGATCGAGCTCTTCCCGACCGCCCCCGGCGTGGGATGCGAGAAGTCGCTCGTGTACTACGGACAGGGGGCGCTGTTTCCCAACTATGGCTCGCCCATGGTCGACCGCAACTTCGGCGTCCAGTCCAATCGCAAGGTCGACGTGTACCTGCGGGTGAAGAACACCACCGCGAATGGCATTGGCATGCCGCTGCCCGCGGGCAAGATCCGGGTCTCGAAACTGGATCCCGCCGACAAAAGCCTGGAATTCATCGGCGAGGACCTGATCGACCACACGGCGCGCGATGAGACGGTGCAGATCAAGCTGGGGTCGGCGTTCGACGTGGTGGGTGAACGCCGCCAGGTGGACTTCCGCATCGACACCACCGCCCGCTGGATCGAGGAGGACATCGAGGTGCGCGTGCGCAACCAGAAGCCCGACGAGGCCGCCGTGGTGATCGTGAAGGAAAACCTCTATCGCTGGAGCGCCTGGACGATCCTGCGCAAGACCCATGATTTCACCAAGGAGGACGCGCGCACCATCCACTTCCCGGTCAAGCTCGCCCCCAAGGCCGAGGCGGTGGTGCG
>JANNKG010000146.1:0-4864 GCA_031396185.1 Burkholderiales bacterium
ACCCACCGGCGGTTGCGGGGATCCGGGTGGCCCGGGCGCGTTGGCCGGATGTTCCCCCGGTGGCGGTTTTCGATACCGCGTTCCATGGCGGCATGCCGCCGCAGGCGACAACCTATGCCGTTCCCGAAGAGTGGCGCCAAACCGGCGTCCGGCGCTTCGGTTTTCATGGAACGTCCCACAAGTACGTGATGGAGCGCGTATCCCAGGCCCTCGGGGTCTCGCCGCGGGAGCTGCGCATTGTCAGCTGCCATCTCGGCAACGGGGCGAGCATCTGCGCAATCGAGCGCGGCGTCTCCATCGACACGTCGATGGGAATGACCCCGCTCGAAGGCCTCGTGATGGGGTCGCGGTCCGGGGACATCGACCCGGGCATCGCCGGCCATGTGCATCGCACGCTCGGCCTTTCCCTCGAGGAGATCGAGGACACCCTTTACCAACGCAGTGGTCTCGCAGCGCTTGCCGGGCGCGGGCCCGACCTGCGGGAAGTCGAATCCGCCGCCGGCAGTGGTGACCCGCGAGCGCAGCTTGCACTCGCCGTATACGCCTACCGGGCGCGCAAGTACATCGGGGCGTATTGTGCTGCGATGGGAGGACTCGATGTCCTCGCTTTCACCGGTGGCATCGGGGAGAACTCCGCCGGAATGCGCGGACGCATCTGCGATCGCCTGGAATTTCTCGGGCTGCGTCTTGACGAGTCGGCCAACTCGGCGCTGCAGCTCGAAGGATTCGAGGCCGCCGAAATTCAGCATCCGCAGTCCCGCGTGCGCGTCATCGTCACGCAAACGCGCGAGCAATGGATGATCGCCCGGGAGGTCCATCGCCTGCTGGCGGGAGCGCAGCAATCGCATCGGTGAGTTGCCTGCAATCCCGGTCGCCCGCGCTTGTCCCTATTTCGATCTCCCCGGGTCGCCCATGGAGTTCGGCTTGGACATCTCGCCCATCTGCTTGCGCATCTCCTCGAACTGCCGACGCATTTCCGGCTCCTTCATCGTCGGGCGGTCGGCCCACCCGGACATGCGCCTCATCATCTCGGACATCCGCTTCATCTGCGCCGCCATTCGTTTGCGCGCATCGGGGGTCAATTCGCCCTTGCCCATGTCGGCATGCATGCGGTTCATCTCCTGAACCATGTCCTTCATAATTCCGGCCATCGCATGGTGGCGCTGGAACATGGGGGAGGCTTCGCTGGCGGGGCCGGTTCGTGGCGCCGCCTGGCTCGCAGGTGCCTGCGCGAGCGAAGCGGGTGACACGACGAGCGCAGCGGCAAGAATCGTTGCTCCGGCAAGGCGCGATCCGATGTCATTCATGGCGATACCTATCGATTGTTGTTGGACACTCCAGTAAAGCAACGTTTCCGGGGGCGGTCTGTGCGATAGCGAACGTGGATAAGGTGCGGCGTGCCGTGCCGTCATCCGTGTGGGCTGCCGCACAGACGTCGCGGGGTGCCGCAGGCAAACTGAAATGATGACTGAACTCACCGCGGGCCATGCCGAACGCGCCCAGAGCATCAAGTAGCGACATGCGAGCGGGACCCGGTCTGGTGCTCGGGCAGTCCGTGGCGCAGGATTGCGGCAACCGAGGGGATGCGGCGGCGTCGATCGAGGCACTCAACCGCACATGCTACTGCCTGAGCCTGGACGAGGTGGCATTGCGCCGCAGTCTCGAGGCGGATCTAGGCATGCGCGGCTTGTCGCTGGCCATGGCCGCGACGCATCCGAATCTTTTCGCATCCGTGCCGATGTTCGTCTCACGCGAGCACATCGAGGCAATGGCGCGTGTGATCGAGGCAACAGAAGCAGTCGTGGCGACGCCGCACTTTCGCCGCGCGGCGCTGGCGTGGGCTCCCGAGATCGCGCGCTACGATCCTGGTTCTCACGGCGGCCTGCTGGGATACGACTTTCACCTGGCAGTCGCGCAGCCGCAGCTGATAGAGATCAACACGAATCCGGGCGGCGCGCTCCTCAATGCGATTCTGGGGCGTGCGCACCGATCCTGTTGTGCGGACGCGGCGGGGCTCGCGATGGCGCCGATGGAAGCCGAAGCCATCGAGGAGGCGCTGTTCGAGGTCTTCACGACGGAGTGGCGCCTGCAGCGCGGCGACGCTGTGCTCACGTCGGTGGCGATCGTCGACGAGGCGCCAGAGCAGCAGTATCTTCACCCCGAGTTTCTCCTGTACCGGCAGCTCTTCAGCCGCCGCGGCATCGAGGCGACGATCTGCGATCCTCGCGAGCTCGCCCGGAGGGATTCGCGGTTGTGGAACGCAAGCCGGCCCATCGACTTCGTCTACAACCGGCTGACGGATTTCGCGCTCGAGCGGCCCGCCCACGCGGCGCTCCGGCTCGCGTACCTTGCCGGGGAGGTTGTCGTGAGCCCTCATCCGCGCGCGCACGCACTGTATGCGGACAAGCGCAACCTCACCTTGCTTTGCGACGAGGCGTTCCTGCGCGAAACGGGAGTTGCCGAAGGCGCGATTTCCACGCTGCTGGCCGCGATCCCGCGCACCGAGATCATGACGCCCGCGAACAGGGAAGCAATGTGGGCGCAGCGGCGCGAGCTCTTCTTCAAGCCCGCCGCCGGCTACGGCAGCAAGGCCGCCTATCGCGGTGACAAGCTCACGAAGCGGGTATGGGAGGAGATGGCGAAGGGTACCTACGTTGCCCAGGCGCTGGTCGCACCCAGCGAGCGGCACGTCGCAGGCACGCAGACGCCAACTTCACTGAAAGCCGATGTTCGCAATTATGCCTACGCCGGGGTGGCGAAGCTCGTCACGGCACGCCTTTATCAGGGACAGACCACGAACTTCCGCACGCCAGGAGGGGGCTTCGCACCGGTGTTCAGCGAAGCGCCCTGACTAAAGCCACCGCCGTGCCCACCAGCCGACCGCCTCGGCGACGCGTGCCTGCCAGGGTCGCTGGCTCCACCGCATCGCAATCACCTCTTCGGCCTCGCGCAAATCGTCCAGGAAGATGCGGGCGAGCATCGCGTTGAGTTCGCCGCCTTCGTCAACCAGATTCAACTCGTCGTTCACGAACAGGCTGCGATAGTCGAGATTCGCCGTTCCGACAGTCGCCCAGCGGGCGTCGATCAGCAGTGTCTTGGCGTGCAACACTCGCGGCGCGTACTCGAAGATGCGCACGCCGCAAGACAGCAGTTTCGAATAGGCGGCACGCGCGGCCCATTGCGCGAGCGGCACGTCGCTCTTGCCGGGCACCAATAGCCGGACATCCGCCCCGCGCAACGCGGCGTGGCACAGCAGCGTCTGCGTCGCGCTGTCGGGTACGAAATAGGGGGTCGTCGCCCACGCTCGCGCCTTCGCCGCGCGAAGAGCATCGTGCAGGACGCAGCGTAGGCGGTGACGGCACGCCCTGGAGCGATTCGGCAACAGCCACGGCGACGCCGTTGCTGGCGGCATCCAGTCGGGAGGGACATCACGGTAAGTATCGAAGATGACGGGGGCCGCCGCGGCGGGTTTTCCGAGGAATCGAACATGGGTGTCGCGCCACCGGCCGGGGCCGTAGGCCCGCTGCGAGCTGGGCGCATGCAGGTTGAAGCCCCCGACATAGGCGATGGCGCCATCGACTGCCAACAGCTTGCGGTGATTGCGGCGGTTGAGGGTGAATGGACGCCGCAACGACCACGGCCGGCTCCATTCGAAACGGACTCCGGCCTCGCGCATCGCGACGATGTCACCGCGGTTCAGCTCGCGCCACGAGCCGGCGTGATCCACGCGCAACCAGACGTCCACCCCCCGAGAGGCACATCGGCTTAGCGCTTCCACGAAAAGCTGTCCAACGGCGTCCGACGTCAGGATATAGCTCTCGAAGCGCACGCTGCGCTGGGCGCGGCCGATGTCGCCGAGCATCGCGTCGTAGAGCGCGTCGCCCTCGACGAACACCTCGAGCTGGAGAGCGCCATTACGCAAGCACGATGGTCGCGCCGCGATCGTTCCACGCGTGGATGACAGGCTCGGCGAGATCGTGATCGTACCCAAGGACGCTCAAGGACGCGGTGGCGAGCAGCAGGCGTCGTCCTTCCATGGGTGCGAGGCCGATCCAACGCATGGCGAGAATGCGCAGGATTTCGCGATGCGCGAAGAGGAGCATATTGCCGCCGCTTGCGCGAATGCGGCAGACGACACGGTCCGCACGCGCGCTGACGGAATCGAGCGTCTCGCCGCCGGGGCAGCCGTCGCGGAAAAGGCGCCAGCCGGGGCGCTCCACCTCGATATCGACAGTGCGTCTACCTTCGTACGCGCCGTAATCCCATTCCATCAAATCGTCGTCAATCTCTACGCGGGAGTGCGGCATCGAAAGCTCGGCGGTGCGACGCGCACGCCGCAACGGACTCGAGACAATATGATCGAAGCGCAATGGGATGAATCGTGCCCCGAGCTCGCGCGCCTGGCGTTCGCCTTGATCGGTCAGTGGAAGATCGGTACGACCGGTATGTTGCGCCGTCGCGGTCCACGCAGTTTCCCCGTGGCGCACGAGGTGGACCATTGGCAGTGCGCGGCTCATTCCGTTGCGTTGTCAGAAAGCGGCTACGCCATCCCCCGGGCCTCTCCGGGCCGACGGTTCTCGAGCATTCGCAACGCAAAGGCGATCACCGCAACCAATCCCACAACCCAGGGCCAGGGCGAGGTAGACGCCGCCTGGGGCAGGGTGATCTTGCCCCAGTCGGTGAAGGCCATGATCATGGGTTTCAAGCCTGGATACAGAGCGACGTAGACGACAGCGCCGCAGAGCATTCCTGCGACACCTACGATGGCATCGCGGTGTCCTGCTCCACTCGCGGCAACCCCGGTGCCCGGGCAGTAGCCGAAAACCGCCATGCCGGCGCCGAACAACAGGCCACCTGCAACGAG
>JANNKG010000166.1:0-3705 GCA_031396185.1 Burkholderiales bacterium
CTACACCGCGGGCGCCAATGCCTTGCGACGTCGCAGTCCCTGCAGGAACCACACCAGGCCGGCGACCAGCGAGGCGGGAATGAAAACCCAGAAGTCCGAGGGGCGATCGGGGTTATTCAGCTTGATACCGACCACCTTGTAGCCCTGCTCGATGCCCAGCTTGCGGGCGCGGCTGCCGAACTTGACGTCGGCGACCTGCATGTCGGCCCCCAGCGAGGAAAGCGTGACGCCACCATTGCGGATGCGCTCGCGCCCGTTGCTCCCCTTGCCCATGGGGAGCGCGACCGTCTTGGTGATCGAGCGGCCCTCGATGTTGTCCCCGGCGATCGTCAGCACCAGCCATTCGTCGTCGCCCAGCTTGTCGGCCTCCGCAAAGAGCTGCGAGACCGGCGCCTCGACGTACTTGGGCGCGAAGCGGTCGATCACGAAGTCGGGGCGGAAGAAGAGGAAGGACGCCAGCAACAGCAGGACCACCTCGTACCAGCGCGTGCGGGTGCGGAAATACATCATGGTCGCAGCGGCGAACAGCAGTGACGCCACGATCGCACTCGTGACCACCAGCACGAACTGCGCGACGTTGCCGATCCCGATCATCAGGATTTGCGGGTTGAAGACGAACACGAACGGCAGGAGCGCCGTGCGGAAGCTGTACCACGTCGCCTGCCAGCCGGTAGCGTTCGGGTCCTCGCCCGAGATCGCCGCGGCGGCATAGGAGGCGAGGCCCACGGGCGGGGTTACGTCCGCCATGATCCCGAAGTAGAAGACGAAGAGGTGCACGGCGATGAGCGGGATCACGAGGCCGCTGCGCGCGCCCAGCTCCACGATCACGGGAGCCATCAGCGTCGCGACCAGGATGTAGTTGGCCGTCGTGGGAACGCCGGCTCCGATGAGCAGGCAGATGACCGCCGTGAGCACCAGCATCAGGAAGATGTTGCCCGCGGAGATCAATTCCACGAAGTCGGTCATCATCAGGCCGAGGCCGGTGAGCGTGATGGCTCCGACGATCAGGCCCGCGCTCGCACAGGCCACCGCGATGCCCACCATGTTGCGCGCGGAAAGCACCAGGCCCCGCCAAACGTCGGCAAGCCCCTTCTTCCAGCCGTCGGCCACGCGCGCGTTCTTGCGGAACATGGCGACGAGCGTGGGCTGGATGATGACCATCGCGATCGCGGCGACCGTTCCCCAGAATGCGGAGGTGCCTGGGGAAAGCTCCTCGACCATCAGGCACCACAGCAGGATCACGATCGGGATGAAGAAGTGCATGCCTGCGCGCACCGTCGGCCACGTGCGCGGCAGGTGGACCACCGGCGCCTTGGGATCGTCGAGCGGCAGGTCGGGATAGCGCGCCGACCAGGCGAGCAGCGCCACGTAGGAGAAGAGCGTCACGAACGCGAGCATCCAGCCGGCCTGCTGGCCGAAGATTGCCTGCACCCCGGTGATCACGTAGTACACCGCGGCGATGGCGAGGAACGTACCGACGAGACCGAGGCCCCACCCGGCGGCCCGCGCCTTCCACGGCCGGAACTCCCGCGCGATCGGCTTGATGTCGTACTTGAGCGCCTCGAGGTGGACGATGTAGAAGAGCGCTATGTACGAGATCACGGCGGGAAGCAACGCGTGCTTGATGATCTCGGAATACGGGATGCCGACGTACTCCACCATCAGGAAGGCGGCCGCGCCCATCACGGGCGGGGTGATCTGGCCGTTGATCGAGGACGCCGCCTCGATCGCCCCGGCCTTCACGCCCGAGTAGCCGGTGCGTTTCATAAGGGGGATCGTGAAGATCCCCCCGGAGACCACATTGGAAACCGATGATCCGGAGACGAAGCTGTTGAGCGCGGAGGACACCACCGCGACCTTGGCGGGGCCGCCGCGCAGGTGGCCGAGGAGGGCGAGGGAGACCTGCAGCATGAAGTTTCCGGCCCCGGCGATGTCGAGCATGGTGCCGAACATCACGAACAGGAAGACAAACGCCACGGATACGCCGAGCGCCACCCCATAGACGCCCTCGGTGGTGAGCCAGAAGTGCGAGACGAAGCGCGACACCGAGGCGCCCTTGTGCTGCAACACTTCGGGCATCAGCGGGCCCGCGAAAACGTAGAGCAGGAAGAAGCCCGTGGTGATCAGCATGCCGAAGCCCATCGCACGGCGCGTCGCCTCGAGCATCACCAGGACGCCCACGCCGCCGGCGACGAGGTCCAGCCTGGTGGGCGTTCCGGGGCGCAGGGCGAGCTCCTTGTAGAACAGGAAAAGGTAAGCCGCGCAGAACGCGCCGATCAACGCGAGGACCCAGTCGGCCACCGGGACCACCTTGCGCGACGAGCTCTTGAAGGCGGGAAACGCCATGAAGGCGAGGAACACCGCGAACGCGAGGTGGATCGCCCGCGCTTCGGTATCGTTGAAGATGAGGAAGCCGAAGGTGAAGGGCAGGGGCGAGGCGTACCACAGCTGGAAGAGGGACCACGCGGCCATCACCGTCGCCAGGAACACGCCCACCTTGCCTTCGGGCTCGCGGCCGCCGAGGTCGGCTTCCTTCACGAACTGCTCGAGTTCGGGATTGGCCATTGCTACGCCGCTGGCGGCTTCCTGGCTCATCGTTTTTCTCCCCCCTAAAGCAAAAAAAAAGGCGAAACCTGCGTTTCGCCCTTTCGTTTTACGCGATGGCGCTTACTTGAGCCATCCCTTTTCCCGGTAGTACCGCGCCGCTCCCTCGTGCAAGGGGGCGGAATTCCCGTTCTTCACCATGTCCTCGGGCTTCAGGTTGGCGAAGGCCGGGTGCAGCTTCTTGAACTCCTCGAAGTTGTCGAACACTGCCTTCACGACCGTGTAGACCGAGTCGGCCGGCACCTTGGTCGACGAGACCAGGGTCGCAAGGACGCCGTAGGTCTTGGTTTCCGCCGCGTTGCCCGGATAAAGACCGGCGGGGATCGACGCGTAGCCGTAGTAGGGCTTTTCGCTCACCAGCTTGTCCACCGCGGGGCCCGTGACGGAAACCAGCTTCGCGCCGCAGGTGGTCGTGGGGTCCTGGATATTCGCCGACGGATGGCCCACGCCGTAGAAGAAGCCGTCGATCTTGCCGTCGCACAGGGCCGCTCCGTGCTCGTCAGCCTTGAGCTCGGACGCGAGGGCGAAGTCGGAGAGCTTCCAGTTCAAGGCGACGAGCAGCTCCTCGAGCGAGGCGCGCGTGCCCGAGCCGGGATTGCCGACGTTGAACTTCTTGCCCTTCATGTCCATGAAGCTCTTGGCGTTGGCTTCCTTGCGGGTGAGGACGGTGAACGGCTCCGGGTGCAGCGACATCACCGCGCGCACGTCGCCCCAGGCGCCCGCGTCCTTGAACTGGCCCATGCCCTTCAGCGCGTTGTACTGCACGTCGGACTGGGCGACTCCCAGGTCGAGCTCGCCCGCCTTGATGGTGTTCACGTTGAAAACCGAGCCGCCGGTGGACTCGACCGAGCAGCGGATGCCGTGCTTGGCGCGGTCCTTGTTCACCAGCCTGCAGATGGCGCCGCCGCCGGCGGCGTAATAGACGCCGGTGACGCCACCGGTGCCGATGGTCATGTACTTCTGCTGTGCCAGCGCGGCGGGCGCGAGGAGCGCCGCCGTTACCGCGGCGCAAAGTGCGAATCCGAGTCGTGTCGTTTGCCGGTCTGCTGTTTGTGGTATCGCCCTGTTTCGCGGCGGGCGTGGGCGCCGGGGGGCGTGTAT
>JANNKG010000178.1:0-7347 GCA_031396185.1 Burkholderiales bacterium
GACCGCCGACCGGGTCGCGGTGATGTACGCCGGCCGTGTCGTCGAGATCGGCCCGGTGCAGCAGGTCATCCACGATCCGCAGCACCCCTACACCACCGGGCTGATGGGCTCGATTCCCGCGGTCGGCCAGGACGTCGAGCGGCTGCCGCAGATCGAAGGCTCGATGCCGCGGCTCAATGCCATTCCCGCTGGGTGCGCCTTCAACCCGCGCTGCCCGCGTGTCTTCGACCGTTGCCGCGTCGAGCGCCCCGGGCTGCTCCCGGCCAACCGCACGCTTGCCGCTTGCTGGCTGCATGCCCCCGAGCTCAAGGCGCCGGCAGCGGGCCCGGACTGGAGCGAAGGGGCGGTTCATGCCTGACGTGCCGGCGAAGGCACCCATGCCGCAGCCCGTCCCCAAGGGGGAGCGCACCATCCTGCTCGAGGTGAAAGACCTGGCGCGCAGCTTCGACGTGTCCCGCCCGTGGCTCAATCGCGTCTTCGAAGGCGCCCCACGGCAGATCCTGAAAGCGGTCGACGGCGTGTCCTTCAGCATCAACCGCGGCGAGACGCTCTCGCTGGTGGGCGAGTCGGGCTGCGGCAAGTCGACGGTGGCGCGGCTCATCTGCGGGCTGTATACCCCCACCCGCGGCCAGGTGCTCTTCGGCGGCACCGACCTCGCCGCGCTCGAGAGCCGCAACGACATGCTCGCGATGCGGCGGCGTTTCCAGATGATCTTCCAGGATCCCTACGCGAGCCTGAACCCGCGCTGGCGGGTGCAGCGCATCGTGGCCGAGCCGATCCGCTCCCACGACCTCATCAAGGGCGAGGCGGCGATCGCCAAGCGAGTGGGCGAGCTGCTCACCGACGTGGGCCTCTCACCGCTCGACGGCGAGAAGTATCCGCACGAGTTCTCCGGCGGGCAACGCCAGCGCATCTCGATTGCGCGCGCGCTTTCCTCCAACCCCGAATTCCTGGTGTGCGACGAGCCCACCAGCGCGCTCGACGTCTCGGTGCAGGCGCAGATCCTGAACCTCATGAAGGACCTGCAGCGCGAGCACGGCCTCACCTACCTTTTCATCTCGCACAACCTCGCGGTGGTCTCGCACATCTCGACGCGCGTCGGCGTCATGTACCTGGGCCGGATCGTGGAGATCGCCGACACCCGCGTGCTGTTCGACCGGCCGCTGCATCCGTACACGCGGATGTTGCAGAGCGCGATCCCCGACATCACGATGTCCGGCAAGGCGCGCACGCCGGTTGCAGGCGAGGTGCCCAACCCGCTCTCTCCGCCCACGGGTTGCGCCTTCAATCCGCGCTGCCCCCACGCGCGCGAGAAGTGCCGCGTCGACCGCCCCGAATTGCTGCCCTTCGAAGGCTCCGCGGTCGCCTGCCACGGCATCCACCAAGGCTGGATACCGCTCTAACCATAAAAGGGTCAGACACCTTCATTGAGCGAATGAAGGAGTCTGACCCTTTCATTCAGGTAGGGACGGAGCCGGTTCTTCCGCCCACCCGTTCGACCACCGCCTGGATTCCGCGCCAGACCTTGGGGATCAGCCAGACCAGCAGCAGCAGGAAGAGCACCATCAGCAGCAGGAACACGAGCGGATTCGTGAGTGCCAGCCAGATGCCGGTCAGGACCAGCGCGTCCTCGGTGAACGAGGCGGCCCAATTGGAGAACGGCTCCGGCGACGTGTTGATGACCGCCCGCCCGCCGGCCTTGGTGAAGTGGGTTCCCGCGGTGATCGTGCCCCCGAGGAGCCCCGCGGCCACCGTCATCGCGGTGAGCGAATCCCCCGTGGCACCCGCGGCCAGCAGCGCGCCGGCCGGGATGCGGATGAAGGTGTGGATCGCGTCCCACGCCGAGTCCACCGCCGGCACCTTGTCGGCGATGAACTCCATGGCGAGCATGAAGCCCGCGGTGCCGATGACCCAGGGATGCTTCAACACGTCGAGGCCCTTGGGCAGGTCGTAGTAGCCGAAGTAGCCCGCCATGCCGACCGCGAAGATCACCAGGTAAAGACGCAAGCCGCTCGCCCACGCCAGCAGAGATGCCAGGGCGACGGATTGGAGCATGCCCATTTCGTTCGGACTCATGGCGTTAGGACCCCTGGAATGCGGCGAGGTTGCGCCGTCATCAATTCGCGCCCTCCCATAGGGGCAGGTCCCTGATCAACTCCCGCGCCATCACGCCCGCGCCGTTCTTCGCATCGAGGGAACC
Source organism: Burkholderiales bacterium (assembly GCA_031396185.1). Taxonomy (GTDB): domain Bacteria; phylum Pseudomonadota; class Gammaproteobacteria; order Burkholderiales; family Usitatibacteraceae; genus Usitatibacter. The sequence goes on from JANNKG010000178.1 coordinate 2,201, forward strand.
TCCCGCCGCAATCAGGATGCGCGCGACCTGGACACACTTCTGCTCCAGCGCCTCGTGCAAGGGAGTGTCGCCATGCTCTCCGGCCGCATTGGGATCGGCACCGCCTTCCAGCAGCGCTTGAACCGCTTCCCGGTCGCCGCGAAGCGCCGCCACGTGCAAGGGAGTGTCCCCCGCCGGACTGCGCATGGTCACGCTGGGATGCGCTATGGCGGCAAATTGCGGCAGCGCTGCAATCTCACGAAGTACGGCAGAAAGGCGCTCGTCAGGAGACCCCATGTCTCAGTTCCTTGCGCATGAAGTAGCGCGAAGATCCCTTCGGATAGTCAGGCAACGTGGCAAAGCAGGAATAACCGATTCGCTCGTAGAACGCCCTCGCTTGAAATTCGAAGGTATCCAGCCAAGCAGCGTGGCATCCGCGTTTCACCGCCTCGGCCTCGGCCAGCGATAGGAGCTGACGGCCCACGCCCTGGCCGCGCGATTGCTCGGGAACAACGAGTAGCTGTGTGAATAGCCAGCCATAGGCAGTTGCGCCCCACAGGCCCCCAACGACCGCGCCATCCGCGTCATGAAGCTCGACGACGAGGGGACGGTTTCCGCTTGGCCCCGCCTGAGATTCGTTGAACTGCACTAGTGGCGCCACTATGGCCCGTCGTACCTCTTCATCGGCCACGTCAGAAAGTCGCAGGTTGAATCCCATCGCTTGGCTCTCTCTCATTCGCCCAGACGCCTCTTCGGTGAAAGCTAACGACCTTGTTGAGCGACCGCCCACAGCGCCGCCTGCCGCATGCAGAGAGAGCCCACCGCCGGTTGGCAACCAGGGTGCGGCCCACAATGGACCACGGTCCGCTTCAACTCGTTGTCAGGTTTCATCCCTTCGACGGAGGCAGTTTCACCATCCGCGGCTTGACGACGAACCGCGCGTTTGTGCCGGGTACGGAGAACTCAACCGAGGGCGACTTGGTAAGGTTGGCGAGCATCGACATTTCGTCGAAGGCTTTCATTTCACCATTCTCGAATAGGGACAGTTTCACGGCCGTAAAGGAGTTCCCTTCGCCATCCGGAGGCGAGGCAGAGCCCTCGAACTGCATGACGCCACCCTCAGAAAGGGAAACCCTCCTTCCAAATTCAGCGATGACCTTGGGCGACGAGACGACCTTTCCATCTCGCGTTAGCACTACGTCAAAGAGCACCCCCGTTTGGTCCGCGACCGCCGCACTTGAGATGAGCATTCCAGCAACCGCGACGATGTCCCGTAGTTTCATTGCTGCCTCCTGTGTTGATGAAACCTAGCGCAGAGTTAACCGGCGACGGCGCAGGGCGCCTTGCCTCGGCGTGTCCGGTTGAGCGACCTGTTAGGTCGCGCTTTGCGCTTTTCCGGCTCAGCTTGGTGCTTGGGCGTGGCTACACGTTGACAGAGTAGCCGAGTTCGACATCGCAGAGCGCTTGGCCGCCACGAACGCCGAAGTTCTCAGGGGGCAGTTCGAAGAGGCGAATGAGTACGCAGTCCGGCGGGATGCCGACGACAGCAAGCGCCTCGGTGATGAGGCGATAGAGCCTACGCTTGGCATTCACGGAGCGCCCGGGGAGAAGGAAGATGCTCACGTTCGTGAGTCGGTCCGGCGCCTGACAGTCAGTGCGACCGAGAAAGCGATGAGGCTCGTGGACGACGAGCGTGACATTCCGACGAACAGGAGAGACTTCGAACGCGCGGACGACGGCGTCATGAACGCTTTGAAGAAGGTAGGTCTCTTGCTCCGGCGAATAGCTACGTCGGACCTCGACGACGGCGCTCGGCATGCGCAGGCTCCCTTGAACTCGATGAGGCTCGGATTATGCGCCGAGTGCGCCGCGGCATTTCTCGATGTGCGGCCTAACGACCGAGTTGGGGAAGTCTCTTATGGCGTTGTTAGATCTCACCCTTCCCCCGTCAACTCTCGGACTCTAGCCTCAATCATTTGCACGAACTCCATCGGCAATGACTTCGCTTCCCTCAGAAAATCTTCGAGAATCTGCTGCGCGTCAATTACTCCGTTGGCCACGAGGATCGGAGTGCCCTTGTGCCGGGCCGGGCGAGATTCGCCTCCGTCGACCGCCATGTGGCTGAACCCGGACGCCTCGGTCCAGGTGAGCGCGTGTTCGCGGTGCTGCTTGTCGTAGCAAAGCTGAAACCCGGTCGGCGCGTCGTGATCGTTCACCCAAACGAACAGGTCGATGTTTGGCGAGGTGAACCACCGCCGCTTGGGCTCGCCCGAGATTTGCCGCGCCGTAGAAATTTCGCGAAGCATTGGGTGAGATCTAGCTACTCTCTGTCCGGTAAGTACGGGCATTGTGTAGCGATCGCAAAGGGGGGTCAACGCCAACTCCCGGCACCCGTCCGCCCTCCCCTTCGGTGGCTGTATGGCAAGTCCGTCCCCTCCCGCGTCCTCGCTGCCGTGCGCGAAGCCGTGCGGATGCGCCACTACAGCCTCATGGAAGCGGGCCGCGACATTCAAGCCGCGTGGGGCCCGGCCTTCAGGTTAGGGCCGCGCGAGGCGACAGCGGTGGAGGTCCCCGAGAGCGCGAACGCCCCGTCGCCCATCAATGCCTGCGCGACCGTCGCCACCGCGAGGAACACCGGATACTCCCACCCGCCGCCCGCGTTGGTGAAGAGCCAGCCGTTCTTCCAATGAACCCAGCTCGCGCCCAGCAGCACGGGAAGGAGTGCGATCGCGGCGTACCGGGTCCTGAAGCCCACGATCAGCAGGATGCCGCCGATCGCTTCGACTGCGATGGTGAGATGCGCCGATGCGGCCGGCAACCCGAGTGACTCGAAGAACTTGACGGTGCCGGGCAACGTGAACACGACGAGCTTCAGGTACAGGCTGTGCACGAGGAACATCACGCCGAGGGCGACGCGGAGGAGGAGCGCCGCATACGGCGCCGTTCTGGTATCGATCATGATGTGCCTCACGCGGCCTGGGGTTGCGGGGTGGCGATCGGGTAGCTGTTCGCTTCCCAGGTGGCGAATCCGCCTTCCATCTCGGCCACGGGATAGCCCAGCGCCAGCAACTCGAGCGCGGCCTCGGCGGCCATGTGGCAGGTCTGGTTGTAGCAATACAGCACGTTCAGCTTGTCCTTCGACAGGCCCGCGGCCTCGTGCCACTTGCCCTTCGGCAGGTTGACGGCGCCGGGCACGTGGCCCTTGCGGAAGTCGGAGGGAAAGCGAACGTCCACGATGACGATGTCTTTCTTGTTGTCGATCATGCCGACCAGCTCGTGGGGGCCGGTGGTGAAGGACTGCTTCGCGGCGAAATGCTCGCGGGCTTTCGCGATGTCGTAGTTCATTGCGTCTCCTTGTTGCGTTGTCGGAGATCGCATCCTAGGCAAGACGAGGGATTTGATCAGCCGCCCGGATGGCATATGATTGTTCACGGAAACGAACTAATCCATGGATAACCTGACCGATGTGGCGGTGTTCGTGCGCGTGGTGGAGCGCGGCAGCTTTACGCTTGCCGCCGACGCCCTCGGGCTGTCGCGCGCGGTGGTGAGCAAGTACCTGTCGCGGCTGGAGGAGCGCCTGGGCGCACGCCTCCTGCACCGCACCACCCGCCGCCTCTCGCTTACCGAGGCAGGGGCGGCGCTGTTCGAGGCGAGCCGCGGCGCGCTCGAGCGGATCGAGGAGGCGGAGGCGGCGGTTGCGCAGTTCCAGTCGGAGCCGCGCGGACGGCTGCGGGTGAGCGCCCCCATGTCCTTCGGCATCCTGCACCTCGGGCCTGCGATCGCCGGCTTCGCGCACGCCCACCCGAAGGTCACGCTCGACATGCGCCTCGACGATCGCTACGTGAACCTTGTCGAGGAGGGCATCGACGTGGCGGTCCGCATCGGCGTGCTCACCGATTCGTCGCTGGTGGCGCGCAAGCTCGCCTCGACGCGCGCCATCGCATGCGCGGCGCCCTCCTACCTCGCGCAGTTCGGCGCGCCCGAGGCGCCGCAGGACCTGGCCGCGCACAACTGCCTCGTCTACTCGTACCTGTCGACCGCAAACGTGTGGCGTTTCACCGCCCCCGACGGGCGCGAGCTTCCGGTGGCGATCAACGGCTCGTTCCGCGTCAACAACGGCATCGTCCTTGCCGAAGCGGCGGTTGCGGGCCACGGTATCCTGATGACGCCGAGCTTCTACGTGGCCGGCTTGCTGCGCGAGGGCAAGCTCAAGCAGATCCTCACCCCTTTCAAGCTGAAGGAACTCGGCATCTACGCGGTCTATCCCCAGACCGGGCACGTGCCGCCGAAGGTGCGCGCGTTCGTCGATTTCCTGGTGCAACGTTTCGGGCGCAAGCCCGATTGGGAGAAGTTCTGATGGCCGTCCCGTTCCGCCTGCGCGAGATCGACCACGTCGTGCTGCGCGTGGCGAGCCTGCAACGCAGCCTCGATTTCTATGTCGGCATCCTCGGCTGCACCCTCGAGCGCCACCAGGAAGCCATCGGCCTGATGCAGTTGCGGGCGGGCCGTTCGCTCATCGACCTGGTGCCCCTCGACGGAAAGCTCGGGCGCGCGGGCGGCGCCGCGCCGGGTGCCGAAGGGCGCAATGTGGACCACGTGTGCCTGCGCGTGGAACCGTTCGATGGCGCGACGATCATCGCGCACCTGGGCGCCAGCGGCGCCCTGGCCGGTCCGATCGAGAAGCGCTTCGGGGCCGAGGGCCAGGGCCCTTCCATCTACGTGAACGATCCCGATGGCAATGTCATCGAGCTGAAAGGACCCCCCGAATGAGGCTGCTGGCCATCCTGCTTGCGACGCTGGTCCCCCTGGCGGCTGATCCCGCCGAGGACGTGCCCTTCGTCGTGACACCCGACAACGTGACCCTTGCGATGCTGAACCTCGCGAAGGTGGGCGCGCAGGACTACCTCATCGACCTGGGATCGGGCGACGGACGCATCGTGATCACCGCGGCCAAGCGCTTCGGGGCACGCGGCCTGGGGATCGAGATCGTGCCCGACCTGGTGGTACGCAGCCGCGCGGCGGCGACCCACATGGGGGTCTCGCAACGCGCCCATTTCCGCGAGCAGGACCTCTTCAAGACCGACCTGTCGCCGGCGACCGTGGTCACCATGTACCTGCTGCCGGAAGTGAACCTGCAACTGCGTCCGCGCATCCTGCAGCTGCGTCCC
>JANNKG010000208.1:0-3017 GCA_031396185.1 Burkholderiales bacterium
GGGCGTTCTCGCGGTACTCGAGCTCGACGCCTTCCATGGCGAGGAGCTTCTGGTACTGCTTGACCAGCGCGTTCTTCGGTTCCACCAGGATCTGGATCAAGGCCGCTTCGTCGAGCTCATCGAGCGTCGCCGCGACAGGCAGCCGGCCCACGAATTCCGGGATCAGGCCGAATTTGATCAGGTCTTCGGGTTCTGTATTGCGCAGCAGCAGCGAGACGTTCTTGCGGTCTTCGGGGCTGGAGACCTCGGCACCGAAACCGATGCCCGTCTTGGCCGTACGCTGGCGGATGATCTTCTCAAGGCCATCGAACGCACCACCGCAGATGAACAGGATGTTGGTCGTGTCGACCTGCACGAACTCCTGGTTGGGGTGCTTGCGCCCGCCCTGGGGCGGCACCGAGGCGATGGTGCCCTCGATCAGCTTCAAGAGCGCCTGCTGCACGCCCTCGCCCGACACGTCGCGGGTGATCGAGGGGTTGTCGCTCTTGCGTGAGATCTTGTCGATCTCGTCGATGTAGACGATGCCGCGCTGCGCCTTCTCGACGTCGTAGTCGCACTTCTGCAGCAGCTTCTGGATGATGTTCTCGACGTCCTCGCCGACGTAGCCCGCCTCCGTGAGCGTCGTGGCGTCGGCGATCACGAACGGCACGTTGAGGAGCCGCGCGAGCGTCTGCGCGAGGAGCGTCTTGCCGGAGCCCGTCGGGCCGATCAGCAGGATGTTGGATTTGGCGAGCTCGACCTCGTCCTGCTTGCCGCCGGACTTGAGCCGCTTGTAGTGGTTGTAGACCGCGACCGCGAGGATCTTTTTGGCCTGGACCTGGCCGATCACGTACTGGTCGAGGATCCCGCAGATTTCGTGGGGGCTGGGAAGATCGCTCTTCGACGCCTTCGCGGTGGTGTCGGTCGAGGCCTCTTCACGGATGATGTCGTTGCAGAGGTCGATGCACTCGTCGCAGATGAACACCGACGGGCCGGCGATGAGTTTACGGACCTCGTGCTGGCTCTTGCCGCAGAACGAGCAGTAGAGAAGCTTTTCGCCGCCGGCCTTGTCCGTCATCTGCTTTTTCAGTGCCCCTTACGCCGCTACCGCTTCGGTGCGATTCGTCAGCACCTTGTCGATCAAGCCGTACTTTACCGCGTCTTCCGCGCCCATGAAATTATCCCGATCGGTGTCGTGCTCGATCCTTTCGATCGGCTGCCCGGTGTGCAGCGCCATCATCTCGTTCAGCTTGCGCTTGAGGTACAGCACTTCCTTGGCATGGATCTCGATGTCCGAGGCCTGGCCGGAAAAGCCGCCCGAGGGCTGGTGGATCATGACGCGCGAATTCGGCAGGCAGAAACGCTTGCCCTTGGCGCCGGCCGCGAGCAGGAAGGCGCCCATCGAGGCCGCGAGGCCGGTGCAGAGCGTCGACACCGGCGGCTTGATGAACTGCATCGTGTCGTACACCGCCATGCCGGCCGAGACGCTGCCGCCCGGGGAGTTGATATACAGATGGATGTCCTTGTCGGGATTCTCGCTCTCCAGGAACAGCAGCTGGGCCACGATCAGGTTGGCCATGCCGTCGTGGATCGGGCCGACCAAGAAAATCACGCGCTCCTTCAGCAGGCGCGAGTAGATGTCGTAGGCACGCTCGCCGCGCCCCGACTGCTCGATCACCATCGGGATGAGGCCCAGGCCCTCGGTCTCTTCCTGATGCTCGTTTTGCTCGTGCTTGATGAACTGCGTCTTGATGAACATGTTCAGCCTTTTTTGGTCCCCATCAATTCGTCGAATTCGGTGGGCTTGTCTTCTACCTTCATGTTGCCCATGGCCCATTCTACGACGTTGTCCTCCATCACGAGCGCCTCGACTTCGGCCAATCGGCCCGGGTCCCCGTAGTACCAACGGACCAGCTGCTCGGGCTGCTCGAAGCTCTCGGCGTGCGCCTCGATCGCCTTGCGGACCTGCTCGGCCTTGGGCTGCAGGTTGTTGCGCTTTACCAGCTCGGTCACGAGGATCGAGAGCTTGAGGCGGCGGGTGGCGCGGTCCACGAAGAGGTCCGGGGGCAGCGCCAGGCCCTGGGTGGTCATGCCGCGCTGCTTGAGGTCGGCGACGGCCGCCTCCTGCATGCGCCCGATTTCCGCGTCCAGGAGGGCTCGCGGGATCTCGAACGAGGCGCTCTCGTAGAGCCCGTCCATCACCTGCTCCTTGGTGGACTGCTTGATGCGCTTGGCGACTTCCTTGTCGATGTTCTCGCGGACTTCGCGCTTGAGCGTCTCCACGCTGCCATCGGCAACGCCCAGCGCCTTGGCAAGCTCGGCGTCGAGCGCCGGCAGCTCGGCTTCAGCGACCTGGTTGATGGTGACGGTGAAGTCGGCCGTCTTGCCTTTCACCGCCTCGGCGTAATCCTGGGGAAAGGTGAGCGGGAAGGTCTTGGTCTCGCCCTCCTTCATGCCGACCATCGCGCTCTCGAAGTCGGGCAGCATGCGGTTTTCGCCGAGCACGACGGTGAAGTTCGCCGCCTTGTTGCCCTCGAAGGGCTGGCCGGCGATGAGGCCCTCGAAATCGATGTTCACCAGGTCTTCGTTCTTGGCCAGGCGCTCGACGCGGTTGTACTTGGCGCGCTGCTTGCGCAGGGTGGCGAGGGTCGACTCCACGTTCGCGTCGGTCACTTTCGTGAGCGGCTTGCGCACCATCCGCCCCGACACGTCGGGCAGGTCCACATCGGGATAAACCTCGAAGGTGGCGGTGTACTCGATGTTGGACGCGCCCTGGGGCGCCTGCACCGGCTGGAAGCGCGGGAACCCCGCCACGCGGTAGCTCTGGCTCTTCACCGCGTCGGCGAACGATTGCTGGACGGAATCGCTCAGGACTTCCTGGCGGACCTGGAAGCCGAACTGGCGCTCGACCATCTTGAGCGGCACCTTGCCGGGACGGAAGCCCTCCATCTTCACGGTGCGCGCGAGTTTCTTCAGCCGCGTGGCGATCTCCGCCTCGATCTTGGCGATCGGGACCGACACCGTGAGGTGGCGCTCGA
>JANNKG010000237.1:0-2164 GCA_031396185.1 Burkholderiales bacterium
CGACCGCTCCGGGCACCCAGGCGATGAGCCGCGCGAGGGCCTCCGGCGTGAGCTCGCACGCGAACGGCAGGATGATCGCGGTGGCGCGCGCAGCCGCCCCCTCGACGTGGTTGAACGCCGCGCGGAAGTAGGGTGGCAGGGTGGCGGGTAGCGGCGCGCGCCGCGTCAGGCGCATGGCGGCAGGGGCGGCGGTGGCCGCGAGCAGCAACCGCGGCAACACCACGTAGAGCAGCGCCGTTGCCGCCATCAAATGAATCCAGCGCGCGGCGGACTCACCGCCCGCGCCGTTGCGCCAGCGCATCGCCTCGAGATGCGCGACGTCGGGAACCGGGATTCCGGTGAGCCACGAGGCCGGCCCGTACAGGACGGTGAGGAGGCTGCGTGCGCGCGTGGCATCGAGGAAGGTGCTCTCCCATCCGGCGTGGTAGTCGAAAGCGATGCCGCGGAGATAGAGCCCGGCGACCAGGCCCACGCCGACCGCGGCGGCCGCGAGGTGAAAGGCGCGCGCGGCACGGGCCAGCAGCAGCGGACGGGTGGCGGCAAACCATTCGCGCGCGAACCCGTCGAGTGCGGTGGCGAGCGGCGCATTGAACGCCCGGGAGCGCGCGATGAGGCGCGAGGCGAAGCTCGCTCCGGTGGACGCGACCCATCCGCGCAGCGCGCTCCTCGATTCGCCCGCGGGCCGGAGTGCCACCAGCAACAACACGGCGTACACCGCGAGATTCCATGCCACGATGCCGAGCAACGGAAACGCAAGCACATTGATGCGGCGCGAGCCGTCGAGCGCCGACAGCGCGCCCCCGAGCAGCAGGCCCGCGCCCACCAGGACCAGCGTCACGGCGGTGGACGAGCCGAGCAACGCGAGCACGTTGTCGACGAACGGGTAGCGGGCGACGATTCGCGTGAGCAAAGTGCGCGCCCGAGCCAGGAGCTGGCGCTGGGCCAGGGGTGTCAGCGCCATGCCGTCGGCAGGAGGTGCGAGCGCCCCCGGCTCGCTCGCGGCGCGCACCGCGTCGCGGGCGGCGGCGCTCCGGTCGGCGGAAGCGATTACCGCTCCCTCGGGGTCGGAATCCTCGATCGCCTTCACCAGCAGGATGGTTCGCAGCTCGGCTTCACGCATCACGTGATTCTGCCTGTTTTGGAACCGGTCCCGAGGTAGTAAGCTTTCCGCATGGATCCCCTGGTTCCCAAGGCGGTCGGCGACCCGCACGATCCCGACACCGACCCGCTCGAGACCCGCGAGTGGATCGAGGCGCTCGACGCGCTGATTGCCGCCGAAGGCGCGGAGCGCGCGACCTTCCTGCTGCGCCGCCTGCTGCAGCACGCCCGCACCCGCCGGGTACCGCTGCCGCAAGTGCTCGCCACGCCTTATGTGAACACGATCGCGCTCGCCGAGCAGCCGCCCTACCAGGGCAACCTCGAGATCGAGGCGCGCATCTCCGCGCTGGTGCGCTGGAATGCGCTTGCCATGGTGGTTCGCGCCAACCGCGAGTCGGCCGAGCTCGGCGGCCACATCGCGAGCTACGCCTCGGCGGCGGATCTCTTCGAGGTAGGCTTCAACCACTTCTTTCGCGCCGGCCAGGACGGCGACGTCGTCTACTTCCAGCCGCACTCGGCGCCCGGGGTGTACGCGCGCGCCTTTCTCGAGGGGCGGCTCAGCGCGGACCAGCTCGACAACTACCGCCGCGAGACCGGCGGCCGCGGGCTCTCGTCGTAACCGCACCCGTGGCTCATGCCGGACTTCTGGCAGTTCCCCACGGGCTCCATGGGGCTGGGCCCGCTCTTCGCGATCTACCAGGCGCGCTTCATGCGCGACCTCGGCAAGCGCGGGCTCCTGGAGGCGGTGCCCGCCGCCCACGCGCTGCAGCGCAAGGTGTGGTGCTTCGTGGGCGATGGCGAGATGGACGAGCCCGAGTCGTTGGCGGGGCTGTCGGTCGCCGCGCGCGAGCGCCTGGACAACCTGGTGCTGGTGGTGAACTGCAACCTGCAGCGCCTCGACGGCCCGGTGCGCGGCAACGGCTCGATCATTCAGGAGCTCGAGGGGCTGTTCGCCGGCGCCGGCTGGAACGTGATCAAGCTGCTGTGGGGATCGGACTGGGACCCGCTGTTCGCGCGCGACACGCAGATGCTGCTGCTGCGCGCCTTTCATGAGACGGTGGACGGC
>JANNKG010000254.1:0-1518 GCA_031396185.1 Burkholderiales bacterium
CTGCAGCGCTCGGTCGACCACCATCGCGACGTAATACTCCTTCTTGATGTCGGCGCCTTCTTCGATCAGCAGGCGGCGCACGACCCGTCCCTCGGGGCCCGTCTGGTGGGTGACGAGTTTCATGCCGAGAAGCTTCGTGGCCCAGTCGCGCACCTCGTCGAGGGACTTGGCGACCTTCACGCCGCCGCCCTTGCCGCGGCCGCCGGCGTGGATCTGGGACTTCACCACCCAGAACTTGCCGCCCAGGGTCTTCGCGGCCGCGACCGCTTCTTCGACGGAAAACGCCGGGATGCCGCGCGGCGTCTGCATGCCGAACTTCCGAAAGACTTCCTTGCCCTGGTATTCGTGGATGTTCATTTGCGCTCCGCCGGAAGAGGGCCGGTAGTGATTCGTCGCCGATTCTAACAGCGGGTACCCCTCGGGATTCCTTGACCTGAGGCAGGAGAACGCCTCAGTGATGGTCACCCTCGTCGGCGGGCTTGACCGGTTCCGTGCCGCGGTACCACTTGGGGTAGTAGCGCCCGACAACCGGGCTGGTGTCCGCGAGCGCGTGGCAGCGGCCGAGCTGAAAGGGCTTCTGCGCCGGATCCGGCTGGGCCCTCTGGCCCGCCATCGTCTGGAAGGCCGCGGTGGCAAGCGAAGCGGCGAGCTCGGTGATGTGGGTGCAGCCGCGCACCCCGCCGAGCAACTCCTTGACCTTCTGCTGGTAGCCGGGCCGGATCGCGAGCCCGACCAGCAGGCGGTAGGCGGGAACGATCTGGTCGCAATAGCTCACATAGGGCATCGCATCCATCGCCGCCGCCGCATCGACGATGGTGAGCGCCTTGTCGACGGTGATCCGCAGCCACATGCCGTGGATCGGCTCGCCGGCGCGGCGCACACCCGCGGCCAGCTTGAAGTCGACCGGCTTGGTGTCGACGAGGTGGCCCTCGATGTCGTAGAGCCCGTCCTCGCGCTTGTAGCCCTGGATCTCGATTGCGCGGCGGTGCAGCGGCTCCCGCGGAACCGTCGGAACGAGACCCTGCCCCCGCTTCATGATTGCGGGGGCAGGCTCAGCCGGCCCGATGAAAGACCGACCGGCATCAGGCGGTGGCGACGGCGGCCTTCCTGCGCGCCTGCCGGATGGCTTCCGCGAATTCGCTGCCATTCTGGTAGCGAACGTCGTGGTCCTTCGCGAGCGCCTTGTCGATGATCGGGACCACCCACGGGGGCAGCGCCGGGTTGTAGTCCCGGATGGCCGGGTGGGGCGTGTTGGCGATGGCGAACATCAGCTGCGTCATCGACTCGCCCTCGAACGGCAGGCGCCCCGAAAGCATCTGGAAGAGCGTGACCCCGAGGGAGAACAGGTCCGAGCGCCCGTCGATCTTCTTGCCGGCCAGCTGCTCGGGCGACATGTACGACGGCGTGCCCAGCACCATGCCGGTCTTGGTGCGCGACGAATCGGTGATGCGCGCGATGCCGAAGTCGGTCACCTTCACCGTGTCGCTTTCCGGCTCGTACATGATGTTGGCGGGCTTG
>JANNKG010000258.1:0-5338 GCA_031396185.1 Burkholderiales bacterium
GGCGTGTAGGAGAGCTTCTCCGCCTCGAAGCGGTACTTGCCGTCCTTGTAGAACTCGCTCGCGGCGCAGTCCAGGCCGATCATCACGTCGGAGCCCGCGAGGTAGCCGGCCTCCTCGATGGCGCGAAGGATCCACTGGATCGCGGCCTCGTTGCTGGGCAGGCTCGGCGCGAACCCGCCCTCGTCGCCCACCGTGGTCGGCATGCCCGCCTTGTCGATCATCTTCTTCAGCGTGTGGAAAATCTCGGCGCCACAACGCAGCGCATCGCGAAACGACGGCAGGCCCACCGGCAGGATCATGAATTCCTGCAGGTCGAGCGAGTTGTTGGCGTGGGCACCGCCGTTAATGACGTTCATCTGCGGCACCGGCATGCGCCGCGGGGCGCTGCCGCCGAAGTAGCGGTACAGCGACAGGCCCGATTCCTCCGCCGCGGCGCGGGCGCAGGCCACCGATACCGCGAGGATTGCATTGGCGCCGAGCCGCGACTTGTTCTCGGTACCGTCGAGGTCGACCAGCACGCGGTCGAGGTGCGCCTGCTCGGAGACATCGAGCCCGAGGATCGCTTCGCAGATCTCGGTATTCACGTGCTCGACGGCCTTGAGCACGCCCTTGCCGAAGAATCGCTGGGCGTCGCCGTCGCGCAGCTCGATCGCCTCGCGCGAGCCGGTGGACGCTCCCGAAGGCACCGCGGCGCGCCCCATCGCCCCCGACTCCACCAGCACATCGGCTTCCACGGTGGGATTGCCGCGCGAATCCAGGATCTCGCGGGCGACGACTTCGACGATGGCGGTCATGAGGGCCAAGCTCCGGTTTGGGTACCGGGGCGATTTTACGCTACAGCTTCTTGACCAGGAGCTCCGCGAGTTTCTTGGCCGGGTCCATCTCGCGCTCCGCCAGCTTGGCGGGGCCCACGGCGACGCTGACCCAGGTGCGTCCCTTGCGCAGGTTCATCTGCCCGGTCTTGGCGCTCCAGAACGCGTCGGCCCCGGAGATGTACATGGGCTTGGTCTGGTACTGCAGGCGGGCGTCGTCGAATGCCTTCTGCGCGTCGCCTTCGCTGCGGGCAAAGCGGAACTGCGCGCTCGCCGCGACGGCCTTGCCGTCCTTGAAGCCATTGTAGGTACAGGTCGGAACGACCTTGGGGCGCTTCACTTTGGGATTGACGGGCTCCCCCGCGGCGGCTGTGCCCATCGCAGCCTCGGCGTCGGCCTGGGTGAAGACCAGGCAAGCGTCGAAGGCATCCTGCGCCAGCGCGGGTATTGCGGTCGCCGCCGCGATCGCCGCGGCGGCTCCCATGGTGTGCAGCTTTCGCATCTGGACCTCCCTGTCGCGTGCGGCCGAAGCGGTTTTATTTCGGCCAATGATAGCAGTACAGCCTATCGCGACTCTCCAGCGACGCTGCGTGTTTGCGCGCGCCCTGGAGTGCTAGAAGACGTCCTTAATGCCGCCGAAGAAGCCGGTGTAGCTGCAGAACCCATCCTGGCCGGTGATGCGGCCGTTGAACCCGTTGCGGCTATTGGTGATCTCCGCCATCGTGAAGGTGCCGACCAAGGCGTTCGGGGTGCCCCCGATGTTGCAGGTGTACTGCCCGTTGTTGATGGCCCCGAGGCTGCCAACCTGGGAGTAGTTCCCCGTGTAGTTGCAGATGCCCACCTGCTGGTTGCTGTTGACGAACTCCACGCTCATCGAGATCGGCGGGTTGGAGTGATTCACCGTCAGCTCGCCGCTGATGAGGATGCCGTTCGGACAGGCCGGACCGCGGGCCGTGGTACCGCCGATGAAGTTGCCGGAGAGGACATCGTTGCGGAAGCCCTGGCGCACGATGCTCTTGGTCACCTGCACAGCGCCCACGTTGTAGGTCATCGTGGCAGTGCTGTCGGTGTTGAAGGTGAAGCTGATGTTCCCGACCTGCGTGCCGGTGGCCCCGGTCCACGGTGCGCCGAAATAGCTCCCCGTCACGGTGAAGAGCGGGCCGCTGAAGGAGTTGGCGCCGGAGGAGGCGGTGTTCGGCCCCACGAACCAGCGCGGCGTACCATCCGTGCCGTAGACGAAGAGCGTGGTGAAAATGATCTCGTTCTGCTGGATCAGGTTCACACCCCATCCGGATTGCGACTCGGCGGGCGCGTTGTACCAGAGGTCGGTGTAGTCGATGGAAAAAGTGGTGGCCGAGGCAGGCACCGCGAAACCCAGCGAGGCGAGCACAACGGCGGCATAACGGCGAAATGTCGTAGTCATTGGGGGTCCAGGGTGGTGCGGTTAAAAGGCCGCATTCTAACTGCGTGGGACCCTTCTAAAGCCCCCTAGTTCCCCCAAGAAACGGCGCGATACGCTTCAACGGTAACAGTTGAATTATCATGCGGTGTCAACCAAACGAGGAGCACCATGATTCGCACTGCCGCTCTACTGATTTCCCTCGCCATTGCTACGTTGCCGGCGGCGGCCCAGTCGCCCTGGTATATCGGCATTTCGGCCGGCCAATCCAAGACCGACACGGAGCTCGTGGTCAACCGCGAATCCACCGTCGTGAACGCGAGCGTTACCGGCAGCTCGTTCGACTCGCAGGACTCCGGCTTCAAGGTCTTCGGCGGTTTCCAGTTCACCCCCCACGTGGCGGTCGAGGTCAACTACGCCGATCTCGGCACGAGCCGCCTGTTCACCGGGATACTGACCGCCAATCCCCCGCTGTCAGGATCGGTGGACCTGCAACGCCAGATCGAAGGCTTCGGCGTCGATCTCGTCGTGCGCGCCCCCATCGGCCCGCGCGCCACGATCTTCGGTCGGGTCGGTGCGGTGCGCTCGCGGCTCGAAGCCACGGCAGTGCTCGACGGCAATATCGTCTTCACCAGCGGCAATACCACCGATCGCTCGCGCAGCACCTCGGTGACCGAGACCGTGACGCGCTACGGCCTTGGCGCGGAGTGGCTCTTCGGGCGAGGGATGGCGCTGCGGGTCGAGTGGGAGCGCTGGCTCGACGTCGGCAAGGCCTTCGAGATCGGCGGCTCAGGCACCACCGGCGAAGCGGATACCGACTTCTACTCGGTCGGGATCGCCTACCGCTTCTAACTGGGGGACTGGCGTTGCGCCGCGCTCGTCAGCTGAGCGCGGCCAGCACCGCTCGCAGACCCTGGGCCTCGCCGCCGAGGGGACGCCCGGGACGGCTCGTGTCGTTCCACGAATACACGTCGAAGTGCGCCCACGGGATCTCACGCGGAACGAAGTGGTCGAGGAAGAGCGCGCCCACGATCGCGCCCGCAAAGCCGCCCTTGCCTGAATTGTTGAAATCGGCAACGTCGCTGTCGAAGAGCCGGCGGTAGTTGCGCCACAAGGGCAGCCGCCAAATCGGATCGTCGACAGCTTCGGCGCTGGCCAGCAGGCGCGCCGCAAGCTTCTCGTCGTTGGCGAACAGCACCGGCAGCTCGGGGCCGAGGGCGACGCGCGCCGCTCCGGTGAGGGTCGCAAAATCGATGATCGTCTTCGGCTTCTCCTCCACCGCATAGGCGAGCGCGTCGCACAGCACCACGCGACCCTCGGCGTCGGTGTTGCCGATCTCGACATTGAAGCCCTTGCGAGTGCGCACCACGTCCCCCGGACGATAGGCATTGCC
This sequence comes from Burkholderiales bacterium, assembly GCA_031396185.1. GTDB lineage: Bacteria > Pseudomonadota > Gammaproteobacteria > Burkholderiales > Usitatibacteraceae > Usitatibacter. The sequence continues at coordinate 3,605 of JANNKG010000258.1, forward strand.
GCTGATCGCGTTCTCGACCGCGGGAACCAGCATCTGCAGGCGAACCGGAAGGTTGCGCTGCATGATGAGGCGCGCAAGCGCGATCGCGTGCGCGGCACCACCCATGTCCTTCTTCATGAGCCGCATGCCTTCGGCGGTCTTGATATCCAGGCCGCCGGTATCGAAGCACACGCCCTTGCCGACGATCGCGACGCGCGGATGCTTCGGGTTGCCCCAGTTGATTTCGAGCAGGCGGGGGGCACGCGCCGCCGCACGCCCGACCGCGTGGATCGCCGGGAAATTCTGCGCGAGCAGCTCGTCGCCCACCCACTCGTCGAACTCGCCGCCGAAGCGCTCGGCCTGTTCGCGCGCAACGTCGGAGAGATCCTCCGGGCCCATGTCCTCGGTCGGCGTGTTGATCAGATCCCGCACCAGACGCACGGCGTGCGCGAGCTCGAGCGATTCGCGTACGCGGCTGCTTCCCTCGACCTGCAGGTCGGCAGGCTTGCGCGTGCCCTTCTTGTAGCGCGTGAACCGATAGCTGCCGAGATCCCAGGCAAACGCCACATTCCAGGCGGGAACCGCTACCGGTCCCTTCCCGAGGGAGTACCGCCCCCGTGGCAGCGCCCGGGGCAGCGCGGCAAGCGCCCAGGGATCGTTCGCGTCGCGCACGCCGGCGAGGACGCGGGCCATGCCGCCCTTCCCATCGGGCAGGACGCAATGGCTGTCGGGCGCGCCGTCGAAGCCTGAAGCCTCTGCCCAGCGCCGCTCCGCGGGCGACAGCGATTGCATCAGCTTCGGCAGGCGGGCCGCATCGGTGGCGAGAATCGGGATGGCCTTCTCGAAGGCCTTCTTGTCGATGATGATGGCCATGCCTACTCCAGCGCCTCGTCCCAGAACGCGGCCTCGACCTTGTGCCCGTCGAGGTCCCTGACAAAGCAGCCGTAATAGGGCTCGCCGTAGTCCGCGCGCGGGCCGGGAGCGCCTTCGTCCTTGCCGCCCGCGGCGAGCGCGGCGCGGTGAAACGCATCGACCTGGGCCTTGTCGCGCGCCACGAAACCCATGTGCGTGCCGTTGCCCACGCTCGCGCGCTTGCCGTCGATGGGCGTCTGAACCCAGAACTCGGGATACTTCTTGCCGTAACAAACCGCGCCTGGATGCTCCATCATCCGCCGGCATCCCAGGGCAGCGAGCGCCTTGTCGTAGAACGCCACGGCCCGATCGAAATCGTTGGTGCCGATCGAAACGTGGGACATCATGCTCGGGTTCTCTTCTGCCATTGCAACACTCCGTCGGATGGAACAAATACTTTACCCGGTTGCCGTCGCTTCGCGAAAACGTGACGCACGCCCGTGCGCGAAGTACCACGCGAGGCCTACTGCGCAGAGCACCCACACGATCACCGGGCCGCTCGGCAGGTCCGTGGCCGTCGACAGCGCCAGCCCCGTGGCATATCCCGCCGCGCCGACAGCCCACGCCGCGGCGAGCCGTGCGCGCACCATGCGGCGGGTCGCCAGCGGCGGGACGATGAGTGTCGCGAACACCAGGTAGAGGCCGACCAGCTGCACCGAGACGGTGACGGCAAGGGCGAAGAGCACGTAGAAGCCGGTTCGCCCGAGTCGCTCGCCTAAACCGAACCAGAGCGCGAGCACCACGGCATAGACACCGGCTGCCCACGCGAGCCGCGCCGGCTGCACCCAAAGGATCTGGCCCACGAGCAGGTCGCGCAAGTGCTCGCTGCCGTGGGCGTCGGAG
>JANNKG010000265.1:0-1967 GCA_031396185.1 Burkholderiales bacterium
GTTTCGGGCAGGATGGTGATGCGCGTGGGATCGTTGACCGGTGCTGATCCGGAAACGGCGCCGCCGCCGCAAGCTGCAAGCCCCGCGAGGGCGACGAAAGCGGCGACGAGGCGCGTGAAAAGGCCCGAGCGGGCGGAGGCAAAGGCGGTCACGAAGATCCCTGGAGTCTTGGTTTGGCGCCCATTTTCACCAGGGCGCTCTCTGCTGTTGATTCTACTGAAATAACCCCCCCAAAACGCGGCGATTGCCGCCTGTGGCGAACGGGCACTTATATTGCAGTGCACCAAAGCCTGCGCTACGATGGGGCGTTTCGCCCGATTCCTGCCTGTCCGCCACGGCCATCAGCCGCTGCCGGGCTCCCGGCAGCCGGCGACCGGCCAAAAGCCCGCGATGACCCCCGCCCGCATCCCGAAGCCCTTGGGAAACGCGGCTACCATTGCGTTTTGAGGTGCCTCGAGATGGAATCGCACGCCGGCCCCCCGCCGAAGCAGGGACTCTACGACCCGCGCCATGAGCACGACGCGTGCGGCGTGGGCTTCGTCGCGCACATCAAGGGCCGCAGGACCCACGACATCGTCGAGAAGGGCCTCACCATCCTCAACAACCTGCGCCACCGCGGCGCGACCGGCGCCGATCCGCTGCATGGCGACGGCGCGGGGCTGCTGGTGCAGATTCCCGATACGTTCTTCCGCGAGGAGATGGCGGCCCAGGGCGTGAAGCTGCCCAAGGCCGGCGCCTACGGCGTGGGCATGGTGTTCCTGCCGCGAGACCCGGCGGCGCGCGCCGCGTGCGTGCGCGAAATCGAGCGCGCGATCGTGAACGAGGGGCAGCAACTGCTCGGGTGGCGCGAGGTCCCGGTGGACGACTCCACCCTGGGGCCGACGGCGCGCAACTCGATGCCGGGGATCCGGCAGGTGTTCGTCGGCGCGGGCCGGGGCAGCCTCGACCGCGACTCGTTCGAACGCAAGCTCTACATCATCAGGCAAAGCCTCGGCCACGCGATCCGCGCGCTCGGCCTCACCCGCGCGGGCGATTTTTACGTGCCGTCGTTCTCGCACCGCACCATCGTCTACAAGGGCATGCTGCTCGCCGAACAGGTGGGTCCCTTCTACAAGGACCTGAACGACAAGCGCTTCACCTCGGCCCTCTGCCTCGCGCACCAGCGCTTCTCCACCAACACCTTCCCGACGTGGGATCTCGCGCATCCGTTCCGCTTCATCGCGCACAACGGCGAGATCAACACGCTCAATGGCAACCTCAACTGGATCAAGTCGCGCCAGGCGACGATCCATTCCAAGCTGCTCGGCACGGATCTCGACAAGGTCTGGCCGCTGGTCTACGACGGCCAGTCCGACTCGGCGTCCTTCGACAACGCGCTCGAGCTGCTGGTAATGGGCGGCTACCCGATCGCCCACGCGATGATGCTGATGATCCCGGAGGTCTGGGCCGGCAATCCGTTGATGGATGCCAAGCGGCGCGCCTTCTACGAATACCACGCGGCGCTGATGGAACCGTGGGATGGGCCCGCGGCGGTGGCCTTCACCGACGGCAAGTTCATCGGCGCCACCCTCGACCGCAATGGCCTCAGGCCGGCGCGCTACTTCCTCACCGACGACGACCTGATCGTGATGTCCTCCGAGATGGGCGTGCTCGACATCCCGCAGGAAAAGATCATCAAGAAGTGGCGCCTGCAGCCGGGCAAGATGCTGCTGGTGGACATCGAGCACGGCCGCATCATCTCCGACGACGAGCTGAAGCGCGACCTCGCCGCCCAGCGCCCGTACCAGGACTGGCTCGACCGCACGCAGATCCGGCTGGAAGACATCCCCAAGCCGCACGAGGTGCCCACACCCGACACCGACAAGCTTCTCGACCGCCAGCAGGCCTTCGGCTACACGCAGGAGGACCTGAAGATGCTGATGACGCCCATGGCGATCGCGGGCGAGGAGCCCGTGGGATCGATGGGC
>JANNKG010000278.1:0-4320 GCA_031396185.1 Burkholderiales bacterium
GTATATTATAATATACAATTCTTTTATACATAGTCGAGCTCAAATATATTTTGGTTTTAATTTTCTTTTAATTACTCTGGTGTTTATACAAAATTAATATTGGTAAATAATAGTTTATGTTCCGAAACATAATCGTCTATGTTCTACATGCTCTCCCTTTTTTCCATTTGCGAGTCGTTTGCATGCTTGAACCAATTTTTCATTAGTTATTTGGGATTGTTTCTGTCATTTGGAAGGTGTTTGTGTCATTTTTTTTAGCTAGAGTGACCACTTCAGCGGTTGTAATAAATAATGTATTTATACGTATGAGGAATTTAGATCTCAACGTAGCCGTAGCTCGAGGTGCCGTAGGAGACGATGCGCTTGCCGTCGACCTCCCGCACCTGCCCGGGCTCGAACGGCGCGATCATCGCGTGCTCCTGCGCCATCCGGCGGATCCATTTGTCGCTTTTTATGCTCATGGTTTTTTGCTCTTGGAGTTGAGCGGCGACTCCCGCCCGCTCCAACGATCGCCCCGATGCTCTTCAATAACGGTTGATCAATTGTTCTGGATGACGATCTTGGGAAACACCGAGGTGCGGTCTTCCGCCTGGCGCGCGATGCGCGCAGCCACCTTGCGGGCGATATCGCGGTAGATCGCGGCGATCGGGCCATCGGGGTCCGCGACCACCGTCGGCTTGCCCGAATCGGCCTGCTCGCGAATGCGGATGTCCAACGGCAGGCTGCCGAGGAATTCTACGTCGTAGTCGCGGCACATCTTCTCGCCGCCGCCGGAGCCGAAGATGTGCTCCGCGTTCCCGCACTGCGAACAGATGTGGATCGCCATGTTCTCGACGATGCCGAGGATCGGGATGCCGACTTTCTCGAACATCTTGAGCCCCTTGCGCGCGTCGATGAGCGCGATGTCCTGGGGCGTGGTCACGATCACCGCGCCGGTGACGGGCACCTTCTGCGCGAGGGTGAGCTGGATATCGCCGGTGCCGGGAGGCAGGTCCACCACCAGGTAGTCGAGGCTGCGCCACTGGGTCTCGCCGAGGAGCTGCTCGAGCGCCTGGGTGACCATCGGGCCGCGCCAGACCATCGGCGTATCGGGCTCGATCAGGAAGCCGACACTCATCGCCTGGATGCCGTGGCCTTCCATCGGTTCCATGGTCTTGCCATCCTTGGAAGACGGGCGCCCGGTGATGCCCAGCATCAGCGGCTGCGACGGCCCGTATATATCGGCGTCGAGCATGCCCACGCTCGCCCCCTCGGCGGCGAGCGCGAGCGCAAGGTTTACCGCGGTGGTGCTCTTGCCGACACCCCCCTTGCCCGACGCCACGGCGATGATGTTCTTGATCCCGGGCACCAGCTTCACGCCGCGCTGCACCGAGTGAGGCACGATCTTGGAATAGACGTTGACGCTCGCCTGGTCGACGCCCGCGATCTGGCGCAATCGCCCGGCGACCTGCTCGCGCACGCGCTCCATGACGCCGCGCGCGGGGTAGCCGAGCGCCACGTCGAGGGCGACGCGCCCGGCCTCGATCTTCACGTTCTTAACGCCCTTGGACTCGACGTAGTTGCGACCCGTGACCGGGTCGATCAGCTCGGAGAGCGCTGCGAGGACGTCCTTCTCGGTGGTGGCCATGCGATGGGGTCTGGGGATGCGGGAAACGAACATGAATCTTAAAGCAATTTGCTATCATCGCGGAGTCTCGAAACTCCCCATTCAATGCCCCGCAAGCTTTTCGTCACCACGGCGCTTCCATACGCCAACGGCCCGTTCCACATCGGCCACATCATGGAGTATGTCCAGGCGGACATCTGGGTGCGCTTCCAGCGACTCCAGGGCCACAAGGTGCTCTTCGTATGCGCCGACGACGCCCACGGCGCCCCGATCATGCTCAAGGCCGAGGCGGAAGGAACCACGCCCGAGGAATTGATCGCCAAGGTGGCCGAGACCCACAAGCGCGACTACCAGCGCTTCGGCATCAGCTTCGACAACTTCCACTCGACCCATTCCGAGGAAAACCGGGAGCTGTCGTCCGAAATCTTCCTCGCGCTCCAGAAGAACGGCTTCATCGAGACGAAAACCATCGAGCAGTTCTTCGATCCGGTGAAGAAGATGTTCCTCCCCGACCGCTACATCAAGGGCGAATGCCCGAAGTGCGCGGCGAAGGACCAGTACGGCGATTCCTGCGAGAACTGCGGCGCGGTCTACGCGCCCACCGACCTCAAGAATCCCTACTCCGCGCTCACCGGTGCCAAGCCGGTCATCCGGAAATCGGAGCATTTCTTCTTCCGCCTCTCGGATCCGCGCTGCGTGGAGTTCCTGCGCGGCTGGACCCAGGACGGCAAGCTGCAACCCGAGGTTTCCAACAAGGTCCTCGAGTGGCTCGACGGTGGACTCAACGACTGGGACATCACCCGCGACGCGCCCTACTTCGGCATCGAGATCCCGGGAACGCCCGGCAAGTACTTCTACGTTTGGCTCGACGCGCCGATCGGCTACCTCGCATCGCTGAAGAATTTCCTCGGCAAGAAAGGGCAGGATTTCGACAAGTACCTGGCCGACCCGAAAGTCGAGCAGATCCATTTCATCGGCAAGGACATCATTTATTTTCATACGCTGTTCTGGCCGGCGACGCTCAAGTTCTCCGACCGCAAGGTGCCCGACAACGTCTACGTCCACGGCTTCCTGCAGCTTTCGGGCGAGAAGATGTCGAAGTCGCGCGGCATCTCGGTCAGCCCGCAGAGGTATATCGAGCTGGGCCTGAACCCCGAGTGGGTGCGCTACTACCTTGCCGCCAAGCTGAACGGTCGCGTCGAGGACCTCGACTTCAATCCCGACGACTTCCTTTCCCGGGTCAATTCCGATCTGGTCGGCAAATACGTGAACATCGCCAGCCGCGCCGCGGGCTTCATCGGCAAGCGCTTCACCGGCAAGCTGTCGGACGAGCCACTTTCGGCAGGGCGGGAGCTCAAGCACAAGATGCGCGGCGCCCTGGCGGCACCGGCCGCGCCGGCTGCGCAGGACGACCAGGACCCGTCGATCCTCTTCGAGGTACGCAGCTTCGCCGACGGCATCGCCGCTGACTACGAGGCGCGCGAGTTCAGCAAGGCGATCCGCCAGATCATGTTCCTCGCCGACCGCGTAAACCAGTATGTGGACGAGCAGAAGCCGTGGGAAATCGCCAAGGAACCCGGACAGGACGCCGCGCTGCAGTGGTTCTGCACCCTCTACCTCGAGCTCTTTCGAATTCTCACGATCTACCTGAAGCCGGTGCTGCCGAAAGTGGCCGAGGAGGTCGAGCAGTTCCTCGCGCTCACCCGGCCGCTCACCTGGGAGGATGTGGGAACGCCGCTCAAGCCCGGGCACGTGGTGCAGCCCTACCGGCACCTGGTCTCGCGCATCGACACCAAACAGATCGACCAGCTGCTCGAGCCGCCTTCGGACGGAAAGCCCGATGCAAAGCCGCCCGCCGCCGACGCCCCTGAATTCAAGCTCGAGCCGGTCGAGCCGCCCAAGGCGCCGGTCATCCTGCCGGTGGGCGATACCATCTCGATCGACGATTTCGGACGCATCGACCTGCGCATCGCGCGCATCGTCGATGCCGAGCTGGTCCCCGACGCCGACAAGCTGCTCAAGCTCACCCTCGACATCGGCATCGAGAGTCGCACGGTATTTGCCGGAATCCGCGCCGCCTACACCCCCAAGGAGTTGATCGGGCGGCTCACCGTCATGGTCGCCAACCTGGCGCCGCGCAAGATGCGCTTCGGCGAATCACAAGGCATGGTCCTCGCCGCGGGCGAAGGAGGGGCGATCTACCTGCTCTCGCCCGAGTCGGGGGCGATGCCGGGTATGCGCGTCAAATAAAAAGGCTCTTCAGGAAATTGTGTGGGTAAGTTGATGGGCGAAATCGCCTGCAAGCAGCAAGCACTGCACGTATCGCCTGCGCGATGAGGGGATTGCCTGCAGGTCCAAGAGCCTCACCTGCTTCAGAACTCAAAACTGCCCCAGGATTACACACTCGATTTCCTGATGACCCTAAGCTAATTCGCCGCATTTGGCGCGAATTAACTTAATTGGAGTCTGACCCCCTCTATCAGGCTGGGAGCGCCTGCAGCGCGCGCTTCGCTTCGTTCGCAAGGTAGTGGCCGGGGTGCTTCGCGATGAGGTGCTGCAGCACTTTCTTCGCCATGTCGAAATTCTTCAGGTCCTCGGACATGATCGTGGCCGAGAGCATGTAGACGTCCGGGATGAGGGCGTGGCCGGGGTAGATCTTGTCGAAGCCGCGCACCGCGGCAACCGCCGTGCGGCTGTCCCCCGCCTTGCGCGCG
>JANNKG010000279.1:0-13878 GCA_031396185.1 Burkholderiales bacterium
CGAGCTTGAGCCCGCGAAGCAGGCGAGCGTCCTCGGGCGCTCCGAGAAGGTGGACATGGCGAGTGCGGCGCTGTTGAACGGCATCACCTCGCACACCTTCGACTTCGACGACACGCACTTGAAGACCATCATCCACCCCGCGGGCCCGGTGGCCTCGGCGTTGCTCGCGCTGGCGGAAAAAGAGGGCTTGTCGGGCCGCCAGGTGATCGACGCGTTGGTGCTCGGCATCGACGTCGCCTGCCGCATGGGCAACTGCATCTATCCGGAGCACTACGACCGCGGCTGGCACATCACCGGGTCCACCGGCATGCTCGGCGCAGCGGCGGGTTGCTCGCGCCTGATGGGGCTCGACGAGAATCGCACCCGGATGGCGCTGGGAATTGCTGCGTCGCAGCCGATCGGCTTGCGCGTGCAGTTCGGAACCATGTCCAAGCCGTTCCATCCCGGAGCCGCGGCGCGCGCGGGCCTGACCTCCGCGCTCCTCGCCCGACACGGGTTCACCGCAAGCCCAAGGGCGCTCGAGGCGCCGCGCGGCTTTGCGCAGGTGATATCGCCCAAGTTCGACTGGAACGAGATCACCGGGGAGCTCGGCTCCCGCTTCGAGATTTCCTTCAACAGCTACAAGCCGTTCGCCTGCGGGATCGTGATTCATCCCACGATCGATGCCGCTGTCCAGCTGCGCGCGCAGGGGGTGAAGGCCGCGGACGTCGAGCGCGTGGAGCTGCGCGTGCATTCGCTGGTGCTCGAGCTCACCGGCAACAAGGAACCGCAGGATGGCCTGCAGGGCAAATTCAGCGTCTATCATGGCTTTGCCGCCGGCCTCATCTTCGGTCGTGCGGGCGAGGGCGAGTACGACGACGCGATCGTCACCCGGGACGACATGGCGGGCCTGCGCCGCAAAGTGGTCGCCACCGTCGACGATTCCATCGACGAGGCTTCGGCGGACGTGACCGCGGTGCTCAAGGACGGGCGCAGGGTCCATGTCTTCGTCGAGCACGCCATCGGCTCGCTCGAGCGTCCGCTCACCGATCGCGACCTCGAGGCCAAGTTCCATTCGCTTGCCGATCCGGTCATCGGCGAACGACGCACCGCACAGTTGATCGACGCGTGCTGGAAGCTGGGATCTTCTGCCGACGTGCGCGGCCTGGTCGATCTGGCCCGGCCGTGAACCGGCGCGTGCAGGTCGTGGTCCTCGACGACTACGAGCAGTCGCTTCGCAGGACGGCCGACTGGAGCGCGGTCGACGCGGCCGCCGACGTGAAGGTGCACTCCGAGCGGCTGCGCGGCGAGGCACTCGTCGATGCCCTGGCGGATGCCGACGCCGTCGTCGTGATCCGCGACCGCACGCCGTTCAAGGCCGAACTCCTCGCCAGGCTCCCGAAGCTGCGCTTCTTCGTGTTCACCGGCGCGCGCAACACACAGCTCGACCTGGCGGCATTCAAGGCGCGCGGCATTCCGGTGACCCACACCGAGATGGGGTCCTCCAAGGACAGCACCACCGAGATCACCTGGGCTCTGATCCTCGCGGCAGCCAAGCGCCTCGAGGCCTACCTTGGGCTGGTGCGCGCCGGCCGGTGGCGTGACGGCGGGGCGCTGCCCGCGGTCCTGGGCGGGGAACAACTCGGCGTCATCGGATTCGGCGACATCGGCCAGCGGGTGGCGAAAGTGGGCCAGGCCTTCGGCATGGAAGTCGTCACCTGGAGCCCGCGCATGACGCCCGAGCGCGCCGCCCAGGGCGGGGCAAGGTCGGTGACGCTCGAGGATCTGTTGCAAACCTCAAAGGTAGTGAGCCTGCACCTGGTGCCCACCGAGGCGACGCGAAAACTGCTGAACGCCGAGCGCCTTGCCCTGATGCGCCGTGACTCGATCCTGGTGAACAGCGCCCGCTCCGCGCTCATCGACATGACGGCCTTGCCCGCCGCCCTCGACGCGGGCCGGCCCGGCATCGCCGCCCTGGACGTCTACGACGACGAGCCGTTGCCGCGGGGCGCCGAGCTCGTGCGGCGCGAGAACGTGGTTCTCACGCCGCACCTGGGATTCGTGAACGAGCCGGTGTTCGCGCGGTTCGGCCCGGGGGTGGTGGAAAACCTGCTGGCCTGGCTGCGCAACCAGCCGCAGCCGCGCCTGCTCAACGGTCCCTAGGGGCCTGCGAGTCGTACGGAGCCGCCATGCGGGCGAGCTTGACGATCGCCCACGCGGTGGCGAGGAGGGTGGCCAGGATGACTGTAACGGTCAGGGTGGAGATCATGGGGGTGCTCGGTGGGAGTGGCGTAACCCCACGTTAGGCTCGCGTCGCAAATTGCGCTGTTAACTCCCACACAGCATCGCCTTTTGGCGCCTTACACCCGTAACCTGGCGACCCGCTAATCGCGAAACGCGAACAGCACGGCGTCGGCCGGCACCAGCTGGTCTTCGGCGAATGCCACGCGCTCGATGACCCCGTCGCGCGGGCTGACGAGGGTGTGCTCCATCTTCATCGCCTCGAGGATCAGCAGGGCCTGACCCTTGCGCACCGCGTCGCCAGCCTTCACAAGGAGCTTGACCACGCGTCCCGGCATGAGCGCGGTGAGGCGCGCGTCGGGCGCGGCATCGGCCGGCTCGTAGTGGAAGGGATCGACCAGCTCGAGCTCATGGCGGCCGCGGGGGGTCACGGCGGAGATCCTGTCGCCCAGGCGCACCACTTCCGCGAAATAGGTCTCCTCGTCGAGATCGATCTGCAGCCGATCGCCTTCGGGCGGGCGCACCGCCACGCGATGGGTGCGGCCCTCGACCGTGACCATGGCGTACCCGGCGTGCATCACCGCCTCGACCACCACGCTCTTTCCGTCCGGCGGGCGCAATTCCATGCGGCGCAGCGCCGGCTGGTTGAGGCGCCAGCCGCCGGTATCGCTCCATGGCGACGGGGCCGCGGCGGCAATCCGGCGGCGCTCGTCCATGAAGATCCGCGCCGCGGCGGCCACCAGCGCCTCGAGGGGGACCTCGCCCTCGGCCGGCAGCAAATCGGCGCGGTGGCGCTCGATGAATCCGGTATCGGTTTCGCCGGCGAGGAAAGCGGGATGCCGCACCAGGCGCTCGAGGAACGCAAGGTTGGTGGTGACGCCGAGGATCGCGGTCTTGGCAAGGGCCGACTGCATGCGGCGCGCGGCCTCGGCCCGATCGTCGCCCCACGCGATCAACTTGGCGAGCATCGGGTCGTAGAAGACGCTGACCTCGTCGCCCTCGCGCACGCCCGTGTCGAGCCGCACATCGCCATCGCCATCCTCCGCGTCCGGATCCACCGGCGCGCGCATCACCTCGATGCGTCCGGTCTCCGGCAGGAAATTGTTCGCCGGATTCTCGGCGCACAACCGGACCTCGATCGCGTGGCCGCCCGACAGGATCTCGGACTGCTTGAGCGGCAGCTCCTCGCCCGCGGCGATCCGCAGCTGCCATTCGACCAGGTCCTCGCCGGTGATCATCTCGGTCACCGGATGCTCGACCTGCAGGCGGGTGTTCATCTCCATGAAGAAGAACTTGCGGTCGGCTCCGACGATGAACTCGATCGTCCCCGCGCCGCGGTAGGCGATGGCGCGCGCCGCCGCCACGGCGGCTTCACCCATGGCCTGGCGCAGCGCTGCGTCCAGGAACGGCGACGGCGTCTCCTCGAGCACCTTCTGATGGCGACGCTGGATCGAGCACTCGCGCTCGAACAGGTGCACATAGTGGCCGTGGGTATCGCCGAACACCTGGAACTCGATATGGTGCGGAACCGCCACGAAACACTCCAGCAGCACGCCCTCGTCGCCGAATGCATTGCGGGCTTCCCTGCGGGCGGAGGCGAGCTGCTCGGCGAACTCGGCATCCTTGGTGACCAGGCGCATGCCCTTGCCGCCCCCGCCGGCCACCGCCTTGATGAGTAGCGGATAGCCCACCTTCTTCGCCTGTGCGGCGAGGAAGGCATCATCCTGGTTGTCGCCGTGGTACCCGGGCACCACCGGAACGCCCGCCTTCTCCATCAGCGTCTTGGCGCGATCCTTTAGGCCCATCTTCTCGATCGCCTCCGGCGTCGGCCCGACGACGACCAGCCCCTCGGACTCGACCGCGCGCGCGAAGTCCTCGTTCTCCGAGAGGAATCCGTAGCCGGGGTGGATCGCCTCGGCTCCACAGGCCTTGGCGGCGGCGATGATCGTCTTGCCCTTCAGGTACGAATCGAGGGGCCGCGGGCCGCCGATCAGATAGGCCTCGTCGGCCATCTCGACGTGCAGCGCGCGCGCATCGATCGACGAATGGACCGCGACGGTACGAATCGCGAGCCGCCGGCAGGTTCGCATGATGCGGCAGGCGATCTCGCCGCGGTTGGCGATGAGGACTTTCGAGAACACGGTCAGAAAGGCCCGAAAGTCTCGCCCGTAGGATCCTGGCGCCAGAAGCGCCCGTTGCCCACGTATACCGTGCCATTCGGCAACAGGATCGATCGACCGGAGTGGGTCGCGGGATCGTTGAAATTGGGCGAACTGCTCTGCATGTGGTGGGAGATGACGAACGGGAGCGGGGCGAGGCGCATGCCGGACCCTGCGCCCTGCAACTGGAAGCGCAGCACGCCGCTGAAGAACCACGGGTAGGCGCCGTAGCTGGGCGTTCCTTCATGGATGCGCGCCGGGAACGCGATGGTGCCGGTCCCGTCGCCTTGCAGCAGCGCGCTGAACGCATGGTGGTGGTGCATCAGTGCGGACTGGCTGCCGCGCTTTCCGAGCGCGAGGCGCTGGACCTCGCGCGGCGGGCCGGCGGCGCTTACGTCGTAGAGCGAGAGCTGTAGGCCGCCGACGTTGCCGGAAGCATCGGCATCCTGGCCGAAGCCGAGCAGCATTGAGCCGGAGAGCGGGTGCAGATACTCGGAAAATCCGGGCACTTCGAGCGCGCCGGTGATCTTCGGGTCCGACGGTTCGCCTAGCTCCACCACGTACAGCGGATCAATGCGCCGGAAGGTCACCGCGTAAAGGCGGTCGCCCACGAAGCGGGTCGCGTGCAACGCCTCGTTGGGCTTGCCGAGGGGCTCGGGGCGGCGCTCGTTGGGGATCCAGGATAGCGTCTTGAGGAGTCCCGGGGCGAGCGACGAGGGCTCGAGGATCGTCAGGCGGTTGGCAATCGAGCCGCCCCACATGGCACCGCTGCTGGTCACGGCTCGCAGGCGGCCCTGGTGTTCGCTCAGCCGGAAAGCGGCCTTGTCAGGATTTTCACCGAGGTGTCCCTCGACGGTTCCCGAGGCGGCAATGCTCATGGCCTGCGCGCCCAGGCGGATCTGATGCAGGTCGGTGAGATAGAAGTACGGATCCCACGGCTGGAACGCGCCGAAAGAGGTGCGCAGGTCGAAGCGCGAGGTGGCCACGTAGAGGTTCTCGCCCGACACGTAGACCGCTTCGGCCGAACCGGCCACTGCGATCACCTGGGCAATGCGTGGCTCCGCGAGATCGACCGCGATCACGAGGATCATGTCGGCCAAGGGCTTGCGCGCGCCGACCGGCGGCACGTAGACCGATCGCGGATCGACGGCGATCGTCGCCTCGCCGCCGTTGACGCTCACCTTGGGCAGCATCGCCGCCAAGGGCGTCGCGGCCAGCCGCTGCCGGTTCGCCGCGATGGCGGATTCATAGGTGGCGCCGTAAGAGAAGCCCTCCACGTCCGGCACGAAGCGCGAAACCACGTAGAGCCGGTCGCCGATCCGGCGCGTGGACAGGACGTGACCGTCGATCCGCGCCCGCCAGCGCGTTACGGGCGCGGCGGGCACCGAGGTATCGAGCACCTCGATGTGCGTCACTCCGCGAATCCATGCAGATGACGACAGCCAGGGGTCTGAATGGGCGTACGGCTGCGAACCCGTTACCGCGACCACGCGTGCGCTTTGCTGGAAGAGGCCGGCGAAGTTGAGGGGGGCGCCCTGCGCGCCTTGCAATGCCACCGATCCCTTCACCACCAGGGACGCCCCGCCTGCGCCGATCTCGGCGAAGCGCACCGCGGCCTTGCGCGCGCCGTCCGCATACTCGAAGGTGTAGACGTAGTGCCCGTCGGTCTTGACCAATCCGCCCTCGTCGACGTTCTGCTCCTGGAGGTTCGTCGGTGAATAGGCAGTCATCGGTGGTGCGGCAGAAAAATCGATTCCCCCGCTGCCGGTCGGGATGCTCAGCATGCCGCTGTCGAGGAACGACTTGAGGGCCGCGTCGTTGTCCAGGCTCGCAAGCTGGCGGTCGGCGGCGCGCGTCGAAGCCGGACGTCCGAGCTGCATCGCGCGCGCGCCGTCCAGGCGCACGCCCTCTGCCAGCGCCACCGTGAGGGCCGGGCGGAGGATCAACTCGCGCTCGCCCTGGTAGTCGAAGGTCACGCTGCCGACGCTTCGCAACGCAATCGGCTGGTAGGCGCAGGACGGGCAGCTGCCCGAGGTCGCGAAGAAATCCACCTTCGCCCCCTTGCCGCGGTCGAAGCCCGCGATCCACGTCGGAGCGCCCGCCGTGTCGTAGGCATAGAGCACGCTTCCGAGCGTGTCGCCTTGTTCGGTGAGCGTAAAACCCCAGCCGCCCTGCAGCGGATCGAACCAGTGCCCGGTGTGGTCGATCTCGCTCACGACGCTCGACGAGAGGTAGGGTCGCAAGGCCGACGTTCCGGCGTCGCTGGTGCCGAAATGCCAGACGGCATCGAGCGATTCGGGGTGGTTCACGACCAGGCGCAACCCGCCAACGGTCGTCGACTGGCTGATGCGGCCATTGCTCCACTGATGCTTCTGCAGCGGCCAGGTGGTCTCTCCGAGGCCGGTGCGGGGACCCTGCGCGGTGTACCAGACCGGTTTGCCGGCGTTGTCGTAGGTGTACCAGATCACCATGACCTGGTCCGACGCATTGAAAATCTCGAACCCGTGGCCGGAACGGTTGGGATCCCACCAATGCCCCTGGAAGAACGGCGAGCGTTCGGCCATCGTTGCGGCCATCGCGGCGGTTGCGGCGAGGACGGCGAAAAGCAAGACGAGGATGCGCTTCATCAACATGGCATTTACCTCCGACAGCGGCGAACGATCGCGTTCAAACGGGCGGTGGCTCGGGTTCGAGCACGGGCTCCGGATCAGGTGGAATCCACGCGGCACGGCGCTTTTCGAGGAAAGCGCCCACGCCCTCGCGTCCCTCGGGCGACGAGCGGATTCTCGCGATGCGCTCCGCGGTGTCCTGGATCAGCTCGCTGGTGACCGGGCGGTCGGCCACGGCGCGGATCAGGTCCTTCGCCTCGCGCTGGGCCACCGGGCCGCAGGCGAGCAGCGCATCGACGATCGCGCCCACTTTCTCGTCCAGGTCGCCATCGTCGCTCGCAAGGTCGTGGACCAGGCCGAGGCGCCAGGCCTCGGCGGCGTCGAAGCGCTCGCCGGTGAGGAAATAGCGGCGCGCGGCGCGCTCACCAATCGCTGCCACCACGTAGGGCGAGATCACCGCGGGAATCAGGCCGAGCTTCACTTCCGAAAGCGAAAAGGTCGCGGCGTTCGACGCAACCGCGACGTCGCAGCATGCCACCAGCCCCACGCCCCCGCCGTAGGCCGCGCCGTGGACGCGGGCGACCGTGGGCTTGCGCAGGTGGGCGAGGGTGCGCATCAGGGCCCCCAGCTGCATCGCGTCGCGCTGGTTCTCGTCTTTCGAGAACCCGGACATGCGCTTCATCCAGTGGAGGTCGGCGCCGGAGGAGAACGACTTCCCCGCCCCCGACAGCACCACCAGCCGCACACCGTCGTCGGCCTCCATCGAGCGCAGCGCCTCGGTGAGGTCGCCGATGAGCACGTCGTCGAATGCGTTGTGGCGCTCGGGCCGATTGAGCGTGATGAGGCCGACCGGCCCCTGGCGTTCGATTGCGAGGCTATCGGTCACGTCACATGCGAAACACGCCGTAGCGCGTCTCTTCGGGTGGAGCGTTGAGCGTCGCGGCGAGCGCCAGGCCCAGCACCCGGCGGGTATCGGCGGGATCGATCACGCCGTCGTCCCAGAGGCGCGCCGTGGCGTAATACGGATGCCCCTGGCGCTCGTATTGCTCGCGAATCGGCGCCTTGAACTCTTCCTCCTCCTGCTTCGACCACTTTCCCTTCTTCAATTCGATGCCGTCGCGCTTCACCGTCGCGAGAACGCTCGCCGCCTGCTCGCCGCCCATCACCGAAATGCGTGCGTTGGGCCAGGTCCAGAGGAAACGCGGGTTGAAGGCGCGCCCGCACATGCCGTAGTTGCCGGCCCCGAAGGAGCCGCCCAGGATCACCGTCAGCTTGGGCACCCTCGCGCACGACACCGCGGTTACCAGCTTCGCGCCGTCCTTGGCGATGCCGCCGGCCTCGTATTTCTTCCCGACCATGAATCCAGTGATGTTCTGCAGGAACAGAAGCGGCGTGCCGCGCTGCGCGCACAGCTCGATGAAGTGCGCGCCCTTCAGCGCGGACACCGAAAACAGGATCCCGGTGTTGGCAAGTATTCCCACCGGATAGCCGTGCAGGTGGGCGAAACCCGTCACTAGCGTGGATCCGTACAACGCCTTGAACTCGTGGAAGTCGGAGCCGTCGACGAGGCGCGCGATCACCTCGCGAATGTCGAATGGCTGGCGCGGATCCTTCGGAACGATTCCGTAGAGATCGTCGGCGGGATAGAGCGGTTCGGGCACCGGCCCTGGCTCGAGCGCCGCAGGCCGGCCCGCCGGTTTCGTATGCCGGATGATCTCGCGGGCGATCGCCAGCGCATGGCGATCATCGTCGGCGAGATGGTCGGTCACGCCCGAGGTGCGCGAATGCACGTCGCCGCCACCCAGGTCCTCGGCCGTCACCACTTCGCCGGTAGCGGCCTTTACCAGCGGCGGCCCGCCGAGGAAGATCGTCCCCTGGTTCTTCACGATGATCGACTCGTCGCACATCGCCGGCACGTAGGCGCCGCCCGCGGTGCACGATCCCATCACCACGGCGACCTGCGCGATGCCCTGTGCGGAGAGATTGGCCTGGTTGTAGAAGATGCGCCCGAAGTGCTCCTTGTCGGGAAACACCTCGTCCTGAAGGGGCAGGAACGCGCCTCCGGAATCGACCAGGTAGACGCACGGCAGGTGGTTCTGGGCGGCAACCTCCTGGGCACGCAGGTGCTTCTTGACCGTCATCGGGTAGTAGGTGCCGCCCTTCACGGTCGCGTCGTTGGCGACGATCACCACCTCGCGGCCCTCGACGCGGCCGATGCCCGTGATCAGCCCCGCGGAAGGGGCGTCATCGCCATACATGCCGTGGGCGGCGAGCTGCGAGAGCTCGAGAAACGGCGCCCCGGGATCGAGCAGGCCGCGCACGCGCTCGCGCGGCAGGAGCTTGCCGCGGGCGGTGTGCTTCTTCTGGGCGTCGGACCCGCCGCCCAGGGCGACTTTCGCCACTTGCCGGTGCAGATCCTCGGCGAGGGTGCGGTGGTGCTCGACGTTGGCCAGGAAGGCCGGCGAGCCGCCGTCGAGACGCGACTTGATCACCGGCATGTCAGGAGGCCTTGGTGAAGGGACGGAACGACAGCCGAAGGGCGATGGTGATCAACGTCGCGCCGAGGAACCAGCGCGTCTCGCCGCCGAAGAAGAGCTGCACCACGCCCATCGCCATCGGAATCTCGCACAACGCACCGCCGATCACGAGCGCGCGGGCGAGCTTCTGGCGAAGCAGCGGCTCCGGGCTTCCGCCGCGGGCGCGCATTGCGGCCGCGTCGGCGTCGAGGAGCGGCTTGTAGGTGCGCAGGTACAGGAGCGCCGGGGCGATTCCGACCAGGATTCCGATCATCGCGTAGCGTTTCCAGTCGGAATCCCCGGCGCTGAACGGCGCCCCCATCGAGCGCACGAAGACCAGCACCACACCCGCCAGCACCAGGGTGCCGATCATCTGGGCGACCCAGGAGACGACGAGGCCCTGCCGGGGGTGCGCCGCGGCCGGGGTCATTCGGCGAGGTTGCGCGCGATGAGCAGGCGCTGGATCTCGCTCGTGCCCTCGTAGATCTGGGTGATGCGGGCGTCGCGGTAGTGGCGCTCGACCGGATAGTCGGCGAGGTAGCCGTAGCCCCCGTGGATCTGGATCGCCTTGGTACACACCCACTCCGCGAGCTCGGAGGCGTAGAGCTTCGCCTGGGACGCTTCCGAGAGGCAGGCGATGCCTTCGGTGCGCATGCGCGCGGCGTGCAGGATCAGCAGGCGCGCGGCATTGATGCGCGTATGCATGTCGGCGAGATAGTTGGCGATCGACTGGTGCTCGACCAGCTTCTTGCCGAACTGGGTGCGGCTGCGGGCGTAGGCGAGCGCCGCTTCGAAGGCGGCCCGTGCGATGCCGAGCGCCTGTGCCGCGATGCCGATGCGCCCGCCCTCGAGATTGGAGAGCGCGATCGCCAGCCCCTTGCCGCGGGGCCCAAGCAAATTCTCTTCCGGGATGGCGCAATCCTCGAGGACGATGGCGCAGGTATCGGAGGCGCGGATGCCGAGCTTGTGCTCGAGCTTCTGGTTGACGAAGCCGGGTGTTTCGGTCGGCACGATGAAGGCCGAAAGGCCCTTCTTGCCGAGCTCGGGATCGGTCGCCGCGAAGACGATCGCCACGGACGCACGCTTGCCGTTGGTGACGAACTGCTTGGAGCCGTTCAGGACCCAGCGCCCATCCTTCAGGGCGGCGCGGGTTTTCAGGTTATTCGCTTCGCTCCCGGCCTGCGGCTCGGTGAGGCAGAAGCACCCGATCTTGCGGCCGGCAGCCATGTCGGGAAGCCAGGCCTTCTTCTGCGCGTCGCTGCCCCAGGCGAGGATCGGCCCGCATCCGACGGAGTTGTGCACGCTCATCAGCGTGGCGGTCGAGGCGCATCCTGCCGCGATCTCCTCCATGGCGAGCGCATAGGCAACGTAGTCGGAATAGGTGCCGCCCCACGCCTCCGGGACCACCATTCCCAGCAGGCCGAGTTCACCCAGCTTGGCGACCACCGCGTCGGGAATCCAGCCTTCCTCGTCCCATTGGCCCGCGTGCGGCGCAAGCTCGGCCTGCGCGAACTCGCGCGCCATGTCGCGAATCATGCGCTGCTCTTCGGTGAAGAAGTCGGTGTGCGCGCGCGTGAGCATGTTCAGTCGACGTTCTTCTGCGCCTTGTTGTTGATGTCGTCGCCCAACTTCTTCGCGTCCTCGAGTGCCTTCACCCCGGTGCCGCCGTAGGCGCGCTCGCGCGCACGCTCGGTGGCGGCGGCCCTTTCCGCGGCCGCGTCGACCTTCGGGGTCTCTGGTTTCCCGCATCCCGCGACGAGCAGCGCCCCGAAGAGCGCTACGGCCGCGGCGCGGGCTACCGTCATGCGCGAACGGCCTTGACCCGCTGGCGGATATCGGCGCGTACCTTGGGCGGCAGATGGTTCCAGCGCACGCCCGCGATCGCGCCCGCAAGGGCCAGGCAAGCGGGAACGCTGTTGCGCTCCGGGTTGGCGCGGCGCAGCTGCAGCCACGCGTCCCAGAATCCGACGCGCATCAGGGCTTCGAGCGTGTCGATCCCGACGGAGCGCAGCTCCGCGGCGAGATTGGTGCCGATGTTTGGAGTTCGTTCGATGGGTGTTGCATGCGTTGCAGTGCTCATTACAGGACCTCCAGTGCGATTGCCGTTCCCTCGCCACCGCCAATGCACAGCGCGGCGACCCCTTTCTTCCCCCCACGCTTCTTGAGCGCGTAGATCAACGTCGTGATGATGCGGGCTCCCGTCGCACCGATCGGATGACCGAGCGCGCAGGCGCCGCCGTTCACGTTCACTTTGTCGTGCGGTATGCCGATGTCCTTCATCGCTGCCATGGTGACCACGGCGAAGGCCTCGTTCACCTCGAAGAGGTCGACGTCGGACGCCTTCCAGCCCGCCTTGGCGAGCACCTTGGTGATGGCGCCCGCCGGTGCGGTGGTGAACCATTCGGGCTCGTGGGCGTTCGACGCGTAGGCGACGATGCGCGCCAGCGGCTTGGCGCCGCGCTTCTTCGCCTCGCTCTCGGTCATCATCACCAGTGCGGCGGCGCCGTCGGAGATCGATGATGACGTGGCCGCGGTGACCGTTCCGTCCTTGTTGAACGCCGGGCGCAGCGTGGGAATCTTCTCCACGTTCACGTTGAACGGCGTCTCGTCGTCCTTCACGATCTCGTCGCCCTTGCGGCCCTTGACCGTGACCGGCGCAATCTCGTCGGTAAAACCGCCCGATTTCGACGCGGCGAGCGCGCGAACGGTGGACTCCTTCGCGTACTCATCCATGCTCTCGCGGGTAAAGCCGTATTTCGCCGCCGTGGCGTCGGCAAATACCCCCATGGGCTTGCCGTCGTAGGCGTTCTCGAGCCCGTCGAAAGCCATGTGGTCGAGCACCTGCCCGTGGCCATAGCGAATGCCGCCGCGCCCCTTCGGCAGCAGGTGCGGTGCATTGGTCATCGATTCCATCCCGCCGGCGACCACGATCGTCGCCTGGCCCGAGGACAGCGAGTCGGCGGCCATCATCGCGGCCTTCATGCCGGAGCCGCACATCTTGTTGATGGTGGTGGCGGGCGTGGACTTGTCGAGCCCCGCGCCGAGCGCCGCCTGCCGTGCGGGAGCCTGGCCCTGCCCGGCGCCGAGTACGTTGCCGAAAATCAGGTCGTCGACCTCGTTGGACTTGACCCCCGCCTGCTCGATGGCGGCCTTGATGGCGACGGACCCCAGCTGGGACGCGGACATCGAGTTGAATTTCCCCTGCATGGACCCGATGGGCGTGCGCTTTGCTCCGACGATGACGATGCTTTCAGCCATGACTTTCTCCAGTTCTAGGTCGATTCTTCGAAGAGCTCGCGCCCGATGAGCATGCGGCGGATCTCGTTGGTGCCCGCGCCAATGTCGTAGAGCTTGGCGTCGCGCAGCAAGCGACCCGCGGGAAATTCGTTCACGTAGCCGTTGCCGCCAAGGGACTGGATCGCCTCGAGGGCGACCTGCACGGCGTTTTCGGAGGCGAACAGCAGGCACGCGGCCGCGTCCTTGCGCGCGGCGCGGCCCCGGCCCTGGTCGAGCGCGGCCGCCACGCGGTAGCTGAACGCGCGCGAGGCCTGCAGCTTGGTGTACATGTCGGCGATCTTGCCCTGCATCAGCTCGAAGGTCCCGATGGGCTGCTCGAACTGCCTGCGCTCGTGGACGTAGGGCAGCACCAGGTCCATCGCCGCCTGCATGATGCCGATGGGTCCGCCCGAGAGCACGCAGCGCTCGGTGTCCAGCCCCTTCATGAGCACCTTCGAGCCGCCGTTCACGGCCCCCAGCACGTTCTCCGCGGGGATCTCGCAGTCCTGGAACACCAGCTCGCAGGTGTTCGAGCCGCGCATGCCGAGCTTGTCGAGCTTCTGCGCGGTGGTGAAACCCTTCATGCCCTTCTCGACGATGAACGCGGTCATCGCCCGCGACCCCTGGTCCCGCGCGGCAGTGCGCATGTATACGATCAGCACATCGGCATCGGGACCGTTGGTGATCCACATCTTCGTTCCGTTGGCGACCCAGCGATCGCCCTTGCTTTCCGCGCGGCAGGCCATGGAGCCGACGACGTCGGAGCCGGCGCCCGGCTCGCTCATCGCGAGCGCGCCCACGAACTGCCCGGAGCACAGCTTCGGGAGGTACTTGCGGCGCTGTGCCTCGGATCCGTTCAGGAAGAGATTGTTGACGCAGAGGTTCGAGTGCGCGCCGTAGGACAGGCCCACGGACGCCGATGCGCGCGACACCTCTTCCATTGCGACCACGTGCGCCAGGTAGCCGAGCCCGGTGCCGCCGTAGGCCTCGGGAACCGTCATGCCGAGCAGCCCCAGCTCGCCGAGCTTCGCCCACATGTCGGCGGGAAACTCGTTGGCCGCGTCGATCGCGGCCGCGCGCGGCGCGAGCTCGGCGTCG